>USJB01000008.1 GCA_900554905.1 uncultured Collinsella sp.
CCCCGGGGTAGGCAAAGCTCAGGCTCCGCACCTCAATCGCCGGCATATCCGGGCCGCACGCCGCGCCCGACACCGGGCCCCTATCCAACCGAGCCATCAGCCGAACCTCTTCTCATCGATCGCATGCAACACGCAGGGCAGCACCATCCAGGCAGCGTACACGGCATAGCCCAGCCACGGCGCGGGCACCGAAAGCTGCGGGTAAAACGAATACTGCGTTGTCGCGGTCCATGCCACTGCCATCGCGGCGGCACCAAACAGCGCGAGCTCGACCAGCGCGGCAACGTCGCTGCGTCTCAGTCGATACCGCGCGTACGTCGTACGGCGCGTCGCGGCGCCCCACCCGCGCGAGCGCATGGCATCCGCGCGCTCAAGTGAATCTTCCATGCCCCAGCCCATCAGCACGCTCGACGCCCGCAGGCGCGATCGCACGGGATCGGTGGGCGCACGCCCCGGCACATCAATCGCATCCTGCACCGCTAGCACCGTGCGGCCGCGGCGCAAAAACTGCGGGATAAGCCGCATGCACATCGAGATCATGAGCGCAATCACCGGTGTGGCATTGCCCAGCAGCGCGAGCACCTTGTCGTATTCGAGCATCGACGCCGCGGCCTCAAACCACAGCACGCTCGCCACAAACAGCCCACCCATGCACAAGCCGTATACCATGCTCTCCAGATACACCGCACGCATGCCAATACGGAACAGCTCCGTCGAGCCCGAGGCGCTAAACAGCGGATTGACCAGCGCGATAATCAAAATCACCGGCAACTGCCAGCGGAGTGCGCCCAGCGTGCGGGCAGCCCCACGCGTCGCAAATCCATACGCCAGCCCGCCCGCAAGTGACAGCGCAATCAGCACCGGCTGCATCGAGAACATGGTGAGCCCCAGCGTCAGCACTATATAAAGTGCCGGCACAGCCGGATGCGACATCGAGAACGCCGCGACGGGCTCGCCGCCAAACTCCTCTTGTATGTTGTCCACGGGCACCCCCGTCCCCTCGCTCAAACGTCAGCTCCGCAGCACCGCCAACGCCGCACGCAAGCAGCGCAAACGCCACGCCGGCGGCGCAAGCCTCAACCGCCGCAAACCAATCGCTACGCGCTCAACATATGCCTGCGGTATCATATTGCGCCGTGTATCGTTTCCAAACACACGTCTCTATAACGTAACAGGAGATCACATGGACGCAACCGCAATTATCCTCGCTGCCGGCGAGGGCACCCGCATGAAGTCGAACCACTGCAAGGTTTCGCACAAGATCCTGGGCAAGCCCATGGTCCAGTGGATCGTCGACGCCACCATCAAGGCCGGCTGCAGCCGCGTCGTGGTCGTCATCGGCAGCCACGCCGACGAGATGCGCGCCCTCATCGACGGCGCCTACGCCAGCAGCGCCACCAAGGTCGAGTGCGTCGAGCAGACCGAGCGCCTGGGCACCGGCCACGCCGTGAAGGTCGCGCTCGAGGCCTGCGGCATCACCGAGGGCCCCGTCGTGGTGCTCAACGGCGACCTGCCGCTCATCACCGCCGACACCGTCGCCAAGTTCGCGCAAACCGTCGCCACCGGCGAGCTCGCCTGCACCGTCATGACCATGACCCCGCCCGACCCCTTCGGCTACGGACGTATCAAGCTGGGTGCCGACGGCCAGATCGAGCGCATCATCGAGCAGAAGGACTGCACGCCCGAGCAGGCCGCCACGCTGCTGGAGTGCAACGCCGGCTGCTACGCCTTCGACGGCGCGCAGCTCGCCGCACACATCAACGAGATCGGCAACGACAACGCGCAGTCCGAGTACTATATGCCCGACATGCTCGAGATCCTCAAAGGCCACGGCCAGGCAGTCTCCATCTTCCACTGCGACGACTACCGCGACGGCTTGGGCGTCAACAGCCGCATCCAGCTCGCGCAGCTCACCGCCATTGCGCGCGACCGCATCAACGAGCACTGGATGGCCGAGGGCGTTACCTTCATCGACCCCACGCAGGCCTGGATCGGCCCCGACGCCACCATCGGCCGCGACACCGTCGTGTGGCCGCAGACGCACCTAATCGGCCACGTCACCGTGGGCGAGGAGTGCCAGCTCGGCCCCAACAGCCGCCTCACCGACACCACCGTCGGCAGCGGCTGCACCATCGATGAGACCATCGCCATCGAGGCCGTCATCGAGAACGGCGTCGACTGCGGCCCGCGCGCCTACCTGCGCCCGGGTACCCATATGCTCGACGGTTCCAAGGCCGGCACGCACGTGGAGATCAAGAAGTCCACGATCGGCGAGGGTTCCAAGGTGCCCCACCTGTCCTACATCGGCGACACCACCATGGGCTCCGGCGTCAACGTAGGCGCGGGCTCCATCACCTGCAACTACGACGGCGTCCACAAGCACAAGACCGTTATCGGCAAGGATGCCTTCATCGGCTCCGACACCATGATGGTCGCGCCCGCCCAAATTGGCGACGGCGCGCTCGTGGCCGCCGGCTCCGTCATCACCGAGCCGGTCCCGGCAGACGCGCTCGGACTGGGCCGCGCCCGTCAGGTAAATATTGAGGGCTGGGCCGCCGATTATCGCCGCCGTCTGCACGAGGACGACGAGGTATAACGTTTTACCAAGCATCTAAGGAGCTGTTCCCGTGGGGGGCGGCTCCTTTTTCTATCGTGACCTGCGCAACCGGATGAGTGGTCGGTTCGTGTCCGTTGACGGTAAAGACGTTATCAGGACTCGATAAACCCCGTCGCGCGGTTACAATGCAAAAAGGCATCTATATGGCATTCGATATAAAGGAGAAGGGTAATGCCGATTAATGATCCCGAGAAGTCGGAGAATATGCGCAAGTCCATCCGCGTGTATTCCGGTTCCTCCAACCGTCCCCTCGCTCAGAAGATTGCTGAGTACCTTGGGGTCGAGCTTTCGGGCCTTACGCTAAAGCAGTTCGCCAATGGTGAGATTTACGCCCGCTACGACGAGACCGTCCGCGGCGCCGACGTCTTCCTGATTCAGTCCGTGGCCGGCGGCAACGTCAACGACATGCTCATGGAGCTGCTCATCGCCACCGACGCTGCCAAGCGCGCATCCGCCCGCTCCATCACTGCCGTTATCACCCACTACGGCTATGCCCGCCAGGACCGCAAGGCCGGCCCGCGTGAGCCCATCACCGCCCGCCTCGTCGCCAACCTGCTCGAGCGCGCCGGCGTCAACCGCATCATCACCCTCGACCTGCACCAGGGCCAGATCCAGGGCTTCTTTGATATCCCGGTTAACCACCTGTCCGCGCTGCCGCTGTTTGGCCAGTACTACAACGACATGCACTTCGACACCGACAACCTGGTTGTCGTCTCCCCCGACGTGGGTCGTGCCAAGGCCGCCAAGAAGCTGTCCGACATGCTCGGCTGCGACCTGGCCATCGCCCACAAGGGCCGTCCGCGCCACAACGCCGCCGAGGTCATGGGCATCATCGGTGACATCAAGGGCAAGACCTGCATCATCAACGACGACATGATCGACACCGCTGGCACCCTGTGCGCCAACGTCAAGGAGCTCAAGGCTATGGGCGCTGGCGACATCTACGTCTGCGCCACCCACGGCATCTTCTCCGGTCCGGCCATCGAGCGTCTGAACGACGCCCCGATCGTCGAGTGCCTCGTCACCGACGCCATTCCCGTCGAGGTCGGCGGCAAGATCAAGACCATCTCGGTCGCCGAGGAGTTCGCTCAGGCCATCTCCGCCGTTTACCACGAGGAGCCCGTCTCCACGCTCGTCGGCGGCGACTTCGCACTGTAGCCTGCCGCGCATCATCTTTGATGCTTTTAAAGGGTCGGAAGCGAGCTTCCGACCCTTTTTCTATCCCTCGCCAACCTTCCCTGAACAATTAGTTCAGATACGTATTTTTTAAAGCTCCAAAGGACCGTTCGGAGCCTTCTGAGCTCCCCAGCGGATGCCATGCCGTCCAAATCTCATCGTTCTCGAGTACAACCGCTGCATATTTACCCTCAAATCGCCCTCAAGGGCCTTAGACACGCCTCGAACGCCCGCCGCCTTATACGTATCTGAATTAACCGTCCAGTAGCTATCGTCAACCTTCGCGGCAGAGCTCAATTTCCTGCAATCCCCTCAACCGATTCCACCGATTTCATAACACCCAGCCGTTCATGGCGCGCAGCGCCCCGCTGAGCGAAAAGAACGGTATGGGGGTCGCATTCTGCCGCCAACTTAGTACGTTATAGCTATGACGACCGTGATTTCACATTTCTCCGCCCTCCGCGCAATTCGTCGCGCACGACGGGCGTACTCTGCCCTACCCTGGGACTCCGTTGATAGTGGACAGCAAGCACAGGCCTTGGCTAGCTGCATTCCCAATAATGACGCGATAGACTTTGGCGCACTTTCGATACTCGATGCCTGGAATGAAGATGATTCCGAACTACTCGATCTTCTCGTTTCAGACGAAGACAACAGACGCCCCGACAAGCGGCTTCTTCAGCATATTCTCACCGCTCCGCTTCCTGAAGGTGCAATTATGCACGTCGAGGCCGACATCTACGCAACGTCTCCTGCCGTGACAGCCATGCTTTGTTCCAAAAATGAATCAGTCGCCAAAACCTTGATGCTTCTCATGGAACTGCTCGGAACCTACTCCCTTCCTCCCGGGGCAACATACCCCATTGCCCATGACGACATCTGGCCCAAGGGCGATGGCTGCGCAGCGACGGGCGATCTTGATTGCTTGGGCAACCAGTCGGTGGTCGAGCAATAGAACGAAACCCGCTATGAACAGGCACACTACAAATGCGAGCCCGCCACAACTATCGAAGAGCTTGAGGCGGTTGCACGCTTCGCCAAAAGTAGCTCATACACATCGTTTCGCACGGCAGTCAAACTTGCCCGACCCGGATCTGCATCCCCAGCCGAATCCCTAATGTTTGCCGTTCTCGGAGTGCCCATGCGCTTTGGAGGATTCGGATGTTGCAGTCTGCCCATGGGAGGCCTGCTACTCAACTATCGAATCGACTTCGACACTCTTGCGGTCAACATGTCCTCGGGCATCCCCTATGCCATCTGCGACCTATATTGCCCGGCAGCCGGAGTCGACAACGAATACAACGGAATTGGGCATGAGCTTCAAAACGCTCGCATCCACGATGGCAATCGAAATAATGGCCTCAAGGCAATGGGCATCCACGTCCTGGTTATCAATCGCGACCAAATGAAAGACCTTGTTGCACTCGAAGCCTTCGCCCAAACGATGCATCGACTCGCGGGAGTCCGATTCCGATACCGTATCAAGGGCTATCGCAAGCGTCAGGCCGCTTGGCTCAACGCTCTGCGGGCCGGAATCGGCCTTGCGCCGGTCTAAACGGCGAATCACCCGCGCGCCGCCGAACAGGACTGGACAGTTAGTTTAAATACGTATAAATGGACACATTGAATTAGGCTGTTTTGCAGCTATCTCTATACCATTCGCCCTATTTGAAGGCAGGGTAGACTTCAAAACAGCGTCATATGGACTAACTAAAGCTCCAAAACAACGTATCGGCATTGAATTGAGCACTTCGAGTCCTCAGAACTTATACGTATCTGAACTAACTGTCCACCTCTGATTTCGACGGCCGTCCAAACGCCCCTAAACGCCCTCAATTACCCTCCATTTGACAGCGGCAACAGGGTCGCTCACCATAGCAGGCGACAAATCAACGAAAGGATAAACATGGCAGCTGCACAGCCGCTTAAGATTCGCATGGTCGCCGGGCTTGGCAACCCGGGCGAGGAATATGCCGAGACCCGCCACAACGCCGGCTTTAAGGCAATCGACGAGCTGGCCCGTCAGGCCGGCGTCACGTACTGGAAAAACCAGGCCGGCGCCGAGGTCGCGCTCATCAACATCAACGATCCCGAGGAAGAAGGCGGCAAGCGCCAGATTGTACTGGTCAAGCCGCAGTCGTATATGAATACCTCGGGTGGCCCCATCTCCAAGCTCTGCCGCGAGTACAAGATCAAGGCCGAGGAGCTGCTCGTGATCCATGATGAGCTCGACATTCCCGCCGGCGACGTACGCGTCAAGGTAGGCGGTGGCCACGCCGGCCACAACGGCCTGCGCTCCATCATCGACAAGATGGGCAGCCGCGACTTCAGCCGCATCCGCACCGGCATCGGCAACCCTCCCGGCAAGATGGCCGTCGCCGACTACGTTCTTAAGCAGCTGCGCGCCCGCGAGGCCGAGGACTTCCAGGACACCTGCGCCCGCGCGGCCGACGCCGCCGGCCTGGCGATCGTGCACGGCGTGGTCTATGCCCGCGACCATGTCAACGGCGCCGCCTCCGCCAACGGCAAGCACTAAAACCTACCATTTAGGGACAGGTTTATTTTGGCAGGTTTTTTCCTGCGGTTTTTTCGCATGTGCGAAAAGCGCCCCGCAACTGGCTCAATTCCAGTTGCGGGGCGCTTGCGTTTGCCCAGATAAAACAGACCAAAATAAACCTGTCCCTTTTTGGCAGGTTAGTCCCAGAAGCTGTCTTCCTCATCCTCGGACTTGGGTCCGCGGTCGACGTACATCTTATGGGTACGCTTCTCCATTACAAAGGCAAGAATCGCAAATAACAGGATGCCGCCGGCGAAAAGGATGGCAAAGCCGGTGCGGGTGCCAAACAAAAAGGAAAAAACTGCGTCCATTGGGTGCCTTCTTGCGTAGTTGAGTTGGGTCGTAAACGCTCATAAGTATATACTTGCCCATACATGTACAAGGTTGCAACCTAAATGGAATGTATATCGCCGGAGGATCTAATGCTTGATATCAAGTTTGTTCGCGAGAACCCCGATGCCATCGATGTCGCCATGGCTAACCGCCAGACGTCTTGGGATCGCGAGAAGTTCTTTGAGCTCGACGACGAGCGCCGTGCCGTCATCACCGAGGTCGAGGAGCTCCAGGCTACGCGCAATGCCGAGTCCAAGAAGATCGGCGCCCTGATGAAGGAGGGCAAGAAGGACGAGGCCGAGGCCGCCAAGGAGGCCGTGCGCGCCGTCAACGAGAAGATTGACGGTCTGGCCGAGCGCCGTACTGCTCTCGAGCAGGAGCAGTACGACTTCATGGCTCACCTGCCCAACATTCCTTGCGAGGCCACGCCGTACGGCAAGGACGAGGACGAGAATATTGAGCGCCGTCGTTGGGGCACCCCGCGCGAGTTCGACTTCGACTTTAAGCCGCATTGGGATCTGGGCACCGATCTGGACATCCTCGACTTCGAGCGCGGCAACAAGCTCTCCGGCAGCCGTTTTACCGTTCTCGGTGGCGCTGGCGCCCGCCTGGAGCGCGCCCTCATCAACTTCTTCCTCGATACGCACACCAGCCGTGGTTTTAAGGAGTGGTGGCCGCCCATCGTCGTCAAGCGTCAGACCATGTTTGGCACGGGTCAGCTGCCCAAGTTCGAGGACGACGCCTACCACGTCTCGGGCGACAACTTCCTGATCCCCACCGCCGAGGTCGTGCTTACCAACCTGCACGCCGGCGAGGTTCTCGATGCTGATACCCTGCCGCGTCGCTACACCGCCTTCACCCCCTGCTTCCGCGAGGAGGCCGGTTCCGCCGGTCGCGACACCCGCGGCATCATCCGTCAGCACGAGTTCGACAAGGTCGAGATGGTCAAGTTCGCTAAGCCGGAGGAGTCCGACGAGGAGCTCGAGAGCATGACCGCCGAGGCCGAGTACCTGCTGCAGCAGCTGGGCCTTCCGTATCGCGTGATTAGCCTGTGCACCGGCGACCTGGGCTTCTCTGCCCGTCAGACCTACGACATCGAGGTCTGGCTGCCGAGCTACAACGCCTACAAGGAGATCAGCTCCTGCTCCAACTGCGGCGACTTCCAGGCCCGTCGCGCCAACATCAAGTATCGCGACCCCGAGAACTTCAAGGGCTCGCGCTACCTGCACACCCTCAACGGTTCCGGTCTGCCGGCTGGCCGCACCATGGCCGCCATTCTGGAGAACTACCAGAATGCCGACGGCACCATCACGATCCCCGAGGTCCTGCGTCCTTACATGGGCGGTCTCGAGAAGATCGAGCCGGTCGCGTAAGTTGGCTGCATAGGGGATATGCAAGGGCGCTCCTTCGGGGGCGCCCTATTTCGTGCGCAGGTCCATACCATGCCGTGCGGACAGCTCAATAGAAAACACACGAACAACCGTTCTGTATACAGCCATCTACCTGCTATGCTTTTGCTAAATAAGAGCGAGAGAAAGGGGACGCGATGGAGTTGTTTGATGATCGGGTGGTTTTGTTTGAGAGCGACGAGGGCGGGGAGTACCTGCTTGTAACGTGTGAGCCGTCTGGCATGGGTGGCCTGGTGGTTCGGCAGGCGAGCGAGGGCCCGTTGACCCAATGGTGCTTTGAGGAGTCACCGCATGTAGTCGAGACTTTTGTGACGCACGAGGGACTTGTGGCGCTTGAGCAGTTCTATGGAGTTGGGGCTTCTAACCAGGTCGCGCGCATGCTGAGTATCTCGTTTGCCGATTATGACTGTGCCCAGCGGGTGCGCTCGCTTTTGAGGGAACTCGGTGCTGGGTTCGATGTAGTTGAAAAACCGATTGATCGCATCGGGGACGTTGGCGCATGCGGAGCTGCGTGAGGAACATATTCTCAAAAAGTTTGAGATTGTGCTTGACTCTAACTAACTAAAGTGGTTTTATATGTCTTGCGCTGCGGCGTTACCTCAGCTGGATAGAGGGTCTGACTACGAATCAGAACGTCATAGGTTCGAATCCTATACGCCGCACCAATCGAACTTGAAGCCTCCGGCAACGGGGGCTTTTCTTTTATGCCGCCACCGCATGGATTCGAACCTCGGTCGAGGCGCGAGCGTGAAGCGGACTATTTCTTATCGACTCGTGTAAGATTCCGAGTAGGTGTCGCGGCCCATCCGCGACCGCTCCTTCTCTAGACGACCGATCAGGGTGATATTTCGTGGCAGAGCGTCCGACATACAAGCTCAGGTTTCTCGATCCCAAGAAGCGCTTTCCGGCGATGCCCGAGCAGCCTGCGGGACGCTCATATGGCGTGGTCTGGAAACTCTTTGGCGAGGATCAGCATGAATCTTGTTATGTCGTCGAGTTCGTTGGCAAAAGTCATGTGTCGCTTTTGGGCTACGTAAGCGTTTCGGGTGAGGTGTACAAGGTGGACCGCCCCGTCAGCGAGGCTCCGCTGCCCAACGATCCCGACATGGAACTGGTCCTTGACGAGTCGGATTCCAGTATTGGTGAGATTATGGTAAGGGAAGCCAACGGTGCAATGCGCGCGTGTGCGCAAACTGCCGGCTCTCCCGAAGGCCCCATGCGCGAGCAGTCCGACCACGAGACATGGAATTCGACCCGCGCCCTTCCTTACGGCGAGTTCATGGCCTCGATGTTCTTGCGCTACGTGATATTTGCCAACTCCGAAAGCGCTATTGTGAACACGGCGGACGCCGGCGGACTCGACGAGGGTATGCAAAACGTAGTCGACAAGATCAAGCTCGTAAAGTTGCCCGAGCCGGTCGAGGTGTTTTTGGGCTTTAACACGGCACCGCTCCCCGATGCTATCGAGACGCTGCTTTACCGTGTTGACCATGCCGAGAATCCGAGCGGTATCGAGCGCTATGCCGCCGCCCTTATGAGCGAAATTGACTTGCCCCGCCTGCGCACCATCGCTGCCAAGTCCGAGATGAGCCTGGCTCGCATTGATCGCTCAAAGATTTTCTATCTCAATTTTGATCGTAGCCTGCTGGACCAGGACGAGATTGACATGCTGCTTGCCGTCGAGTGCCGTCTCAACCGCCTCTCCGGCATCCTTGAGCGCATCGGGGCCGGATTGGTCCCTACGGCATCCTCGCCGAGCCTTGAGGGCTGCGCGCTCTTTGATGCGTGGCATATCGCCAAGACGACCAACGATGTTCCCCGACTGCTCGATACGGCTTCGAGCGATAACCCGTGGGGCAAGCCGGGTACGGTGGCTTGCCAGCCGGGCGGCGAGTGGGACGTGCGCACCCGTTTTGCGCGAATCGTTGAGGCGCTCAACGTGGTCACGCGGCTCGACTATACCTATCGGGCAAACGTTGCCGAGGGGATTATGCTCGTTCGGTTTGGGCGCTCTGTCGTGGATGCCATGCCGCAACGTGAATACGACGCTCAGGATGACGTCTGGCGCGAGCTAGACGTGGACATGCGCGCGACTTGGGCCGCGGAGCACGACGCGCGCGTGGCGCTTACGCTTGCGGCGGCGTGTTTTGCCGCAGGTGCCTGCATTTCGCGCTGTTATGTTCAGATTGCGGCTCCCGACGGCGAGCGGGGCGAGCGCGTCATTGCAACATATTCCTTTGGGCGTGCGGCCTATCTGGCCAATTGCGTGCCTGTCGCCAAGGATCTTGAGAGCATGGACATGGACGATATGCCGTGCAAGCGTGTGCTTGAGGCGTATGAGTCAACCGCTCCGGAGACGATTGAGCCTGCGGAGGTTCATGCTCGTCCGCGTGATGACCATCGCACGCTGCCGCCGGCGCTGCGCGATCTGCTACTTGCCGATACGGCTGACGAGTTGGAGGTCATGGAAGAGGACGACGACCCATACGTGGCCCGTGTTGTTGAATTGCGCGAGCAGGTAAAAGTCGACCGTACAGGTGCTTTTGAAGGCTTTTCCCGTCTTGTCGAGGAGTTGGAGGCTAAGTGCACTGTCGCCGAGCTTTTGGCGACAGGTCCGGTTCAAACGCAGTTTTGCGATAACCAGCTGGTGCGCATGGTGCTACCGGTGTTGGAAGAAGACCGCTCTGTGCGGATCCTTCGTGCGCCCGATGCACTGTACTTTGCCCAGCACGAGATCTGCAGTTTTTACGCCGAGCAAGAGGACTTTGAACGAGCGCTGCCCGAGGTGCGCCATCTTTACGATCTGGCGCGTTCGTCCATGCAATCGCACTTTGCGCTCATCAACGTGCTTGCGCGTCTGGAGCGCTTTGACGAGATTATCGAGGTGGCGCGCCACGGCCTACGTATTGCCAGCGATCGTTCTGCAATCGGCTACCTGTTCTATCGCTTGGCGTTTGCCTATTGGAATTGCGATCAGCTCGACCTGGCGCTGGCTTGTTACCGTCTGGTGCCGCGCGGCGAGGAGTCGGGCAGCAGCGCGCTGGAAGAAATGCAGGGCCTTATGAACGAGATGGGCGTCAGCGAGCCTCCGACGTTCGAGGAGGCGGTCGAGACCATCCGCAAGGCTGGACTTGAGCTGCCGCCAGTGTCCGCCGTGACGAATCAGCTGGCAGATGCCGCTGTGCAACTGGTCGACAACGGCTTCTTTTTCCTGGCGCGCGGTTGCATCTTCCAAATGTGGCGTACCATGGGTAACGACGAGCTCGGCTCCCTCAACCGCTCGCTGGGGTAGGTGAAGCTTCCAAGGAGGAAAGGATGCTAGGCAATTAGAAAATTTCCTCTTGCCCATCCTTGGCTGTTTGGTTACTATAGAACGGCTGTTACGGAGAGCTGACCGAGAGGCCGAAGGTGCTCGCCTGCTAAGCGAGTATGCCCCAAAAGGGCATCTGGGGTTCGAATCCCCAGCTCTCCGCCAGTTTAACTTTAAAGAAGGGTCCCATCGGGGGCCCTTTTTTATTATCGAGAAAGGGCGCTGGGGATTCGAACCCTCAAAAAAAGGAGGCATCCTTTCGGACACCTCCTTTCAGCGAGTGTATTGTTCTTCGATCTTACATCTCGGGCGCCTTGGCTACGGTCTCGCTCTCGGCTGTGAGCGGGCGGTTGTCGATGCGGCGGCCCAGGCGGTCGAGCTTCACAAGAAGCCATTCAATGGGATTCGGCCCCGAGCCTTCCTCATCGGCAACCAAATCCGTGACAACGACCTTGATGCCGTCTTGTTTGAGCGTGAGGCTACCCACTTTGTCGCCCACATGCACCGTGCCCGAAAGATCGTCGTAGCTAACCTTTTCGGTCACCTCGCCGGCAAGGGAAAACACGGTCGCTTGCGCCGTGGGATCGGCGAGCGTGGCGTCGATTGTCTTATCCGTCCAATCTGTCTGGCTAATGCGTGCCATAAGCGGGTTGCCGTTGGCGGTCTTTTCCTGCGTGTTGGCGATTGCGACCGTCACCTTGTGACCGTAGTACCAATTGGCAAGGGTTGCGGTATCGGTAAAGCGCTGGTCGGTGGTGGTGGAGTTCAAAACGATGGTGTAGATCTCGTCGCCATCGCGGTTGTAGGCACCCGTAAAGCAATAGCCTGCATCATCGGTGGTGCCGGTCTTGCCACCGATGTTGCCATCTTGGCCCAGCAAATAGTTATGCGTGTCCATGGAATGCGAATGGTCGGTGCCGTCGGCGCCCGTGACCTCGATCCAGGAATCCTCGCTCGCTACGACCTCGCGGATCGTGTCGTTTTTCATGGCCTCCTGCATCATCAGCGCTACGTCGTGTGCGGTTGAGTGCATATCGCCAGCCCACTCATCAAAGTCCAGACCGTGCGGATTCTCAAAAAGCGTTCCCGTGCAGCCGAGCTTTTTAGCGCGCTCGTTCATGGCCTTGACAAACGTGGCCTCGGCATCTTTGGTCTTGGGGTCAATCTTTTTGCCCACATGCTCGGCAAGTACGATGGCGGCGTCATTGCCCGAGGGAATCATCAGGCCGCGCAGGGCCTGTTCCACTGTGAGCTCGTCGCCTTTGAGCAAGCCGGCGGTCGAATTGCCCACGGTGGCGGCAGCGTTGCTCACCGTGACCTTCTCGTCCATCTTGCAGTTCTCGATGGTCAAGATTGCGGTCATGACTTTGGTAATTGAGGCGATCTTGACCTGCTCGTCGGCACTGCGGGCGTAATAGACGGAACCGTCCTTGCTCATGACGATGGCGTTGGTCGCATCGATATCGGGCAGGTTTTCGGCCGTGATACCGCGCACATCGGCGGTTTTGCCGCAAACATTGTCGGTCGTGAGCACTTGGGCGCCGGCGACGGTGGGCACGCCAGCGGCAAGGGCGATAGCGCAGACAAAGCCGGCGGCAAGCTGGGCTGAGCGCTTTGCAAAAGGGGTGAGGGACTTCACGGATTTCGCTTTCGACGGGATGGTCTCTTTAGAGTTCAAAGTATATCGTTTACCGGCGCGGACAATCAGCGCGCGGGCGTGCGCGGCCCATGTCTGCGCCCGAACGGACACATAGGTGCTTAAGGTCGACTTAATCGCCCACGCTTGTTATGTGTGGCGCGTGCTGCCTCGGGCATAATGGAGCGCGAGAGGAGCACGCATGAACGAGCGCATTTTGGTAGTTGATGACGAGAAGGCCATCGCCGACTTGGTTGGTATCTACCTTACAAAAGAGGGCTTTGATGTCCAGATTGCCTATAGCGGGGCCGATGCTGCCAAGGCAATCTTGGAGCAGGAGTTCGATTTGGCGCTGCTGGATGTCATGCTGCCCGATATCGATGGATTTGAGCTGCTGCGTACGATCCGTTCCAGCCATACCTATCCTGTGATCATGCTGACGGCGCGCGATGCCCAGCAAGACAAGATCGAGGGCCTTTCGCTTGGTGCGGACGATTACGTGGTTAAGCCGTTCCGCCCGCTGGAGCTCATCGCGCGTGTGCACGCTCAGCTTCGCCGCTACACCAGCTACGGTAGCCGTGCGCAGGCGGCCGAGTCGCCGACCATTCAGCTCGACGGCTTGGAGATCAACCGCGATGCTCGTTCCGTAACGGTGGACGGTGCACCGGTACGCCTCACACCCACCGAGTATTCAATCTTGCTGTATCTGGTCGAGCATCGCGGCAGCGTGGTGGCCGTGGAGGACCTGTTCCGCGCGGTATGGAACGAGGACTTTATGCCCGGCTCCAACAATACGGTGATGGTGCACATTCGCCACTTGCGCGAAAAGATCGGCGACGATGCTCAAAAGCCGCGCTTTATCAAAAACGTCTGGGGCGTCGGCTACATCATCGAATAACGCTTTTCGCTTGTGAGGATCTTGATATGACAAAAGACGATAGGCAAGCGTTCGAGGTGCCCGATCGACTCTTTGAATACGTGAGGTCAGTCGTCGACAACCGCGCACTTGCAACGGTGCTGCTCTTTTTGTTGACCTTGCTGCTGATTGGCATTGATAACATCGCTGGAATCTTGGCGGTGCTGCTTGTCGGCTTTTTGCTGATCGATCGATTTGAGATCGTGCGCCGCTGCGTGGTGATTGGCGGCGCCGCGTGGGCCATGACGTTGGCGATCGGCGCCATGGCGCTCGGCGGCTTCGAAGGGCCGGTGCTGTTCGATGCCGGCTTTGTATTCAACATGCTTGGCTTTGTGCTGGCACTTGCCGTGTGCGTGCTGTTCTTGTGCGGCCGCGCCCTGTACTACCAGGGCTACGAGCAGGGCGAGCAGCATGCCGATTGTGTGCTGGCCGCTCGTATTCAAGATCGCCTGATCGATCACCCCGACACCTGGGATAACATCGACGGCGACTTCTTGGAGGTCGAGGGCGCCCTTAACCGCGTGCGTGACCGTGAGCGCAAGGTGCAGCAAGCTCTGCGTGACGAGTCGCATCGCAAG
>USJB01000009.1 GCA_900554905.1 uncultured Collinsella sp.
CCCTACAGCGCGCCGGAACCGGCTTGCATCATGCCGCCGGGGCCCGAGGTCACGCCGCCGCTCACGGGCGCGGCGTTGCCGGTGTGCGGTACCGCCGGGGCGGTATCGCCACCAAGCGTGCCCGCCGGACGCGGTGCCGGGATCTCGCCCGTGCCGTGGCTAAAGACAAACTTGCCATCGGCCACGTCGCACAGGACGGTATCGCCCTCGCCCCACTCGCCGGCCAGCAGTTCCTCGGACAGCGGATCCTCGATGAGCTTTTGGATGGCACGACGCAGCGGACGCGCGCCGTTGGTGAGGTCGGTACCCTCCGCCACAATCTTGTCGTAGGCCGCATCGGTAAGCTTGATGTTCATGCCGTTTGCGATCAGGCGCTGGCGCAGATCGTCCACCAGCAGGTGCGCAATCTTGGTCAGGTTCTCGCCCGAGAGCTTCTGGAACACCACGATGTCGTCGATACGGTTGAGCAGCTCGGGGCGGAACAGGCGCTTGAGCTCGCCCATCGCGCGGCCGCGGATCTCACTCGAGGTGAGGCCCTGCTCGCCGGTGGTGCCAAAGCCAACGCTCGCATCCTGCGCGATCTCGCGGGCGCCCACGTTTGACGTCATGATGATCACCGTATTGCGGAAGTCGACCGTCTTGCCCTGGCTATCGGTCAGACGGCCCTCCTCCAACACCTGCAGCAGGATATTGAAGATGTCGGGGTGCGCCTTCTCGATCTCGTCGAACAGCACGACCGAGTACGGGTGACGGCGAACAGCCTTGGTGAGCTGGCCGCCCTCGTCGTGGCCCACATAGCCCGGGGGGCTACCGATGAGCTTGGAGACCTCGAACTCACTGCCAAACTCCGACATATCGAAGCTGATGAGCGCGTCCTTGCTGCCAAAGAGATACTCGGCGAGCGTCTTGGCGAGCTCGGTTTTGCCCGTGCCGGTGGGGCCCAGGAAGATAAAGCTGCCGCCGGGGCGACGCGGGTCCTTGAGCGGCGAGCGGCTGCGGCGCACGGCCTTGGCAACGGCCTCGACGGCCTCGTCCTGACCGATGATGCGCGTCTTGAGCACGCTTTCGGCCTGCAGCAGGCGGCGGCTCTCGCTCTCGGTGAGCGAGGACACCGGCACGCCCGAAGTCACGGACACGATATCGGCGATCTGGCTCACGTCGATGGTGAGCGGGCTGGCGTCGAGCTCGGCCGTCCAGGCGGCCTTGGCCTCGGCGAGCTCAATCTCGGCAGCTTTCTGCTGCTCGGTGATCTCGGCGGCCTTGTTCATGTCGTCGCTCTCGGTGGCCTCCTGCGCGGCGGCCTTAAGCTCCTCCACGCGATGCTCGGCCTCGCGCACCGGCTCGGGCGCGCGGTTGGCGGCGATGCGGGCGCGGGCGCCGGCCTCGTCAATGAGGTCGATGGCCTTATCGGGCAGGAAGCGATCCTGGATGTAGCGGTCGGAGAGGTTCGCGGCGGCCTCGATAGCACCCTGCGTATAGCGCACATGGTGGTGCTCCTCGTAGCGCGGCTTGAGCGCGGTCAGGATCTTGACCGTGTCCTCGACGCTCGGCTCCTCGACATCGATGGTCTGGAAGCGACGCTCGAAGGCCGGGTCCTTGGTGAGGTACTTGCGGAATTCCTCGGCCGTGGTGGCGCCGATAATCTGGAAGGCACCGCGCGCGAGCACGGGCTTGAGCATGGAGCTCGCGTCGATGGAGCCCTCGGCAGAGCCGGCACCGATGATGGTGTGCATCTCGTCAATAAACAGGATGACGTCGTCAGCTTCGGTGGCCTCCTGGATCACGTTCTTGAGGCGCTCCTCAAACTCACCGCGATACTTGGCGCCCGCAACGAGGCCCGGCAGGTCGAGCGTCCAGATATTCTGGTTCATGAGGTTCTCGGGCACGTTGCCGGCTGCAATCTGCTGAGCCAGGCCCTCGACGATGGCCGTCTTGCCCACGCCGGGGTCGCCCAGAATGAGCGGGTTGTTCTTGGTGCGGCGCGAAAGAATTTCCATCATGCGCTGGACTTCCTTTTCGCGACCGATCACGGGGTCGAGCTCGCCATCGCGCGCCTTCTGCGTGAGGTTGGTCGCGAACTGCTTAAGCGTATCGGTGCCACTCCCCTTTTGCTGAGAGGCGTCCGAGCCGCTAAAGAACGGCAGGCCCGCACCGGGACGCCCGGCACCGGCGCCGGCGAGCGGACGCTTCTTGTCCTGGTCCTTGGCGGTAAGTTTCTCGATAGCCTTTTTGATGGAGGCGGACGATACACCCAGGCGCATGAGGATGTCCATGGCCATGCCGTTACCCTCTTCGACGATGCCAATCAGCAAGTGCTCGGTCGACACGTAGGTCTGGTTGTTCTCACGTGCCACGCGGAAGGAGCGCTCCATCACGCTAATGACGAGCGGCGTAAAGGCAAGCTTGGCAGCCTCAGTCTCCTCGCTGGGCTCGGGAACCGTGGTCTGGACCTCCTTGAGGGTGTCCATGATGTCGTCGTAGGAGATATCAAGCGAGCGCAGCGCCTCGGCAGCGATGCCCTCGTCCTCCTTGGCGAGTGCGAGCAGCAGGTGCTCGGTGCCCACCTTATTTGAGTGCAGATCGAGCGCCTCCTGTTTGGCCATCGACATGACCTTGCGCGCTCGATCGGTAAATCTATCTAACATGCTCGTTTCCTTACATGAGTTCATCGAAATCAAAACGCCCGCCCGTCGGCGGCGCTTTTGTCTCTTTACCCACAGGTTGTCTATGTTAACAGCTGGAGGAATATCTATAAACCCGGCTCACATGAATGCAGGTTATGACCGCATCGCGGGACTCACCGCGCGATGCGCGACAGGCGCCCCGCAAGAGAAACCCTAGGCGTCTTTCACCACGTCGGGACTCGTCGCACGCGATGCGCGATAGGCATCGGCCTCCTTGGAGACGCGTTCGAGCAGCTCGGATGTATCGACGCCCTCGACTTGCGCGACCGTTTCCACCGTCTGCATGGCGACCGCCCTCAGGTACGCGCACGCGCTGTCCCCCAGCTGCTCGAGGTCTATCTCCTCGCCGCCCTCCCGGGCAAAGCCGACCGCCATCACAAAGCCCATGATGCCCGAGACCAGAAAGCCCACCGCAAAGCTCGAATCTGCCTTGAGCTCTTCTCCGTCGGGGTGGACGATCTCTCTCACGCGGTCGATGATGATCGTATGGATGCCCTGCACGACCTGCTCGGCGGCACCCGCCCTCATGATGATGACGATGCGCCGCAGCAGGCAGCGGACGTCGCGCCGGTCGAACGCCGAAAGGTCGCCCTCGCTCGAAAAATGCCAGAGGGCATCGGTGATGAGCTCGTTATCCTGCAGCAGCTGGGCTATGGCGATGGCGACGAGTTCATCGAAATCGTGAAAATAGTAGTAAAACGTTCCGCGATTGCACTGGGCGGCGCGGGTCACCTCGCCAACCGACAGCTCGAAGATGCTGTTGTTCTCGATGAGCTCCCAAAACGCCTCGATGATACGGGTGCGTGCATCGGGCGCATCGGCGTCCTTACGCGGTCTCGCCATGCGCCTCACCGCACCCCTGCGCCTTGGCGTTCATGATGAGCATCTGAAGACGGTTCTCCACGTTGGCGAAGCTCACGTCGGGATCGTAGTCGAGCGGCAGGAACTGCGCCGTGGGATACTGCTCCTTGAGCGCATGGATGAGCCCGCGCCCCACGACATGGTTGGGCAGACACCCGAACGGCTGCAGGATCACGAAGTTGCGGCAGCCGCGCTTGGCGTGCTCGAGAATCTCCGCCGGAATCAGCACGCCCTCGCCCGCATCGAACGTATGGTGCAGGATCTTATCGCTCGCGCGCACGAGCTCGGGCATGCGCGTCGGCGGCTCGTAGAGCGGGCTCGCCGCGCCCAGGCGGTCGCAACGGTTGTGCGCGAGCTCGAACAGGTTGTCCGCCGTGGCGTACCAGGCCTTTTCGGGCAGCGAAAGGTCGACGTGGAACTCGCGCGACTGCGCATGCTTGTAGAAATAGGTCTTGCGGATCACGTCGGTCATGCGCGCCTCGATGACCTCGAGCCCGTTGTCCTCGAGGTAGCGCTCGATCTCGTGGTTGGCGCCGAGATGGAAATTGAGCAGGTACTCGCCCACGATGAGAACGGTCGGATGCGGGTTCGAGCGGTCGTACGGAACGGCGTCCATGATCGCAAGCGCGCGTTTGAAGCCCGTCGCCTGGCCTCTCAGCCCGGAGCGCTCCATGCCCTCGATAACCTCATCGAGCGCGCGGTCGAACGCAGCGTCCGCCGCGCCCTTCTCGAGCTCGTAGGGACGGATGCGCCTAAGCATGGCCTCGAGGGCATCGATCATGGGAAGACCGTAGGCGATCTGGATGCTCGGGCCAAGGCCGAGCTTGAAGCCCGGATGCGCATTGTGGGCATCGACGTCGTCGTTGGTGAGCACCGGGACATAGTCGTATCCCGCGTCGTCGAGCGCGCGGCGCAGCAGGGGCATGTAGTGCGTCAGGCGGCAGTCGCCGATATACTTGCCAGTCACCACGGCGACGTCGTGCGGGTCGTACTTACCGCTCTCGAGTGCCGCGAGCGCCTCGCCGATCACGATTTGCGCGGGGAAGCAGATGTCGTTGTGCACATAGCGTTTGCCCAGGCGGATGGCATCCTCGCGCCCGATATCAAGGGCCTCGGCGCGCACGCCCTGATTGCGCATCGCCGCGGTCATGAGCCTGCAGAACGCATGGGAGGTGTTGGGGACCAGCGCGATCTTGTCGTGCCGGTCGCGCTTGGTGTACTTGACCTTATACGGGTCGTCGAGCGGATGGACCGCGTGCACCCGGGCGCCCTCGGCACGCTCCTCCGCGCGACGACGGTTGACCGACTCGATAAACGAACGCACGCGAATGCCCATGGGACCGGCGACGTCGCTCTCATCGAGCTTGATCATCATCGGAACCTTGGAGCCCATCTCGCCCATCATGCGCGCGATCTCGTCGGTGAGATACGCATCGTGGCCGCAGCCGAAGCTGCCCATCTGCACGAGCTCGAGCTCGGGCGTCGATGCGACGATGACCGCGCACGACAGCATGCGCGCATGGTAGTTGTTCACGATGTCGATGCGGCTGTTGGAAAGATCGACGTTGCAGACCCCCGGCACCGCATCGGGCGTCAGCACGGGGATGCCGCGCTCAGAGAAGAGCTTGGGCAGCCCGTGGTTGACCAGCGGGTCGTTGTGGTACGGGCGCGAAGCGATCACCACCGCGTAGCCGCCGTCCTCGCGCACGTTCTCGAGCACCTGCCTGCCGCGCAGCTGCAGCTGGTTCTCAAACGTCTCCTGCGCGCGGTCCGCCTGCTCGGTCGCCTTGGCAACCAGGTCGGCATCGATATCGAAGGTCTCCTTGCACCACGCCTTGAGCTGGCGGTTTCGGTCGCCCTCGTCGTACCAGTGGAACAGCGGCGTATCGAACGGAACGCCGAAACGCTCCTCCGGGTTATCGGAATTGCGCATCACGTAGGGGTATCCCTTTACGACGGCGCACATCCACTCGCTGGTAGAGGCGGTGTTTTCGGTGGGCACCGTCGTGATGATGGGCATGAAGATGCGGTCAACGCCGGCGTCGACGAGATTGCGGATGTGCCCGTGGACGAGCTTGGCCGGGAAGCACACGGTGTCGGATGTGACGTGCGCCAGACCGCGCTCGTACATCGCCTTGGTGCTGCGTCCCGAGACGCGCACCTTAAAGCCGAGCGTGCTGAAGAACGTCGACCAGAACGGCATGGTGTCCCAGAACTCGAGCACACGGGGAATGCCGATCGTGACATCGCGCCCCCCGCAGACGGGAACCGTGGGGCATGACTCGAACAGCAGCTTCTCGCGGTCGACAAAGAGATTGGGGGCAGCCGCGGTCCGGTCGCGCCCCGTGCCGGGTGCCTGTGCCTCGCAAGCACCCTGCGGACGCAGCTCCTCCGCCGCGGGAACCTCGCGCACGAGCTCATCCCATGAGATGGCGCCGCCGCGCGGGCAGCGATTGCCCGTGACGTAAAGCGAGCCGTCGCCAAATGCCACGACCGCGCGCTGGCAGCGGTTGTTGCACCGACGGCAGGTAACGCCGCCGAACTCGCGATGCTCGAAGCGCTCCACGGCATCGAGCCCGATAAACGACGTGCCGGCGTCGCCCTTGCGGCATTCCTCGCGCGCGAGCAGGGCGATACCGATAGCGCCCATCAGCCCCGGGTGGGGCGCACGCGTGACGGGTTTGCCCAGATACTGCTCGAATGCGCGCAGCACCGCGTCGTTTCGGAACGTGCCGCCCTGGACGACGACTTTGTCGCCCAGACGGTTGAGATTTGAAACGCGAATGACCTTGGTGAACACGTTCTCGATAATCGAACGGCAGAGACCGGCCATGATGTCGCCCGGACCCTTACCGCGCCGCTGCTCGGAAACGACGCTGCTGTTCATGAACACCGTGCAGCGGCTGCCGAGAACGGCGGGGGCTTTGGACGAAAATGCCTCGGTCGCGATATCCTCAACGGCTATTCCGAGGTTTTTGGCAAAACCCTCGAGGAACGAGCCGCAGCCCGCAGAGCACGCCTCGTTGACGACGATATCGGTCAGCACGCCGTGGTTGAGCCAGATGGCCTTCATATCCTGTCCGCCGATGTCGAGCACGAAGGTCGCATCGGGAACGCATGCGCACGCGGCGCGGGCGTGCGCGACCGTCTCGACCGTATGGTAGTCGGCGTGGAACGCGCGCGCGAAAAGCTCCTCGCCGTACCCCGTGGTGCCCACGGCATCGATCGCAAGCGTGACTCCCGCTGTCTCCCAGCGGTTCTTCAAGCTGACAAGACCCTGTTGGGCGACGTCGAGCGGTCTGCCGTTATTAGACGCGTAGAACGAATCGACAAGCTCACCCGCCTCATCGACCAGGGCGAACTTGGTCGTCGTGCTCCCCGAATCGATACCGAGCGCCACACGCACCGTCTCTCCGGGCGCATACGCATCCGGACCCTTTGCCGGCGTCTCTTTGCCATGGCGTACCGTAAAATCCGCCTGCTCGGCAGGTGTGGCAAAAAAGGGCTGGGCAAGACGTCCCTCCCCGCTTGCGGGCGCGACCGTCTCGAGCTTATCCAGCCGGACAAAAGCGTCGGGAAGGTCGATCGGTTGGGACGATGCGAACATGTCGGTCAGCGACAGGGCGGCACCGCGCGCGACCATGATCTGCGGATCGCGCGGGACGATAACCTGATCGTCCGATAGATTCAGTTGCTCCCGGAACACGCGGACCAGTGTGGGGTTGTAGGCGAGCGTACCGCCCTCGAAGATTACCGGCGGCTCGATGTCGATACCCTGGGCCAGACCGCCGATCGTTTGGCGGGCGACCGCGTGAAGCGCCGAAAGCGCCAGGTCGGTGGTAGGAATGCCCTCGTTGAGCAGCGGCTGGATATCGGTCTTTGCGTACACGCCGCAGCGGCCCGAGACCTCGTGGACGGTCGTTCCCCGGCTTGCGAGCTGCTCGAACTCGCCCGATTCGGTGCCGACCCCCATGAGCTTTGCCATCTCGTCGATAAATGCACCGGTACCGCCTGCGCACGAGCCGTTCATGCGCATGTCGGCAACCTCGATGTCTCCCTTATCGTTGGTGCGGAAGAAGATCATCTTGGCGTCTTGGCCGCCCAGCTCGATGGCGCAGCGCGTCTGCGGATAGAACCTGCTGATCGCGAGCGCGTTGGCGACCACCTCCTGAACGTACGAGGCGCCCAGCGCGGTCGCGATATCGCGCGCACCCGAGCCGGTCACCGCAACGCGCAGTGACTCATGGGGAAAGCGCTCGGCGAGCTCGCCGAGCATGGCGCGCACGCTCGCTGTCTGACACGCCCCGTGGCGGCGATATCCCCACCACGCCTCGGTCATATCCTCGTGCATCGCGTAAACTTTGGTCGTCGTCGACCCTACGTCCAGTCCTACTAGCAACGCCATAATGCTCCGTCTCTCGCATTTTTCCCGCTAGAGATATACCACTCTACGTAATACAACAGACTGTTGTATTTAAACTCCGTATAAAAAGCGGCTGCCGAAACGCTTCAGCAGCCGCCGAATGCACCAACAGATTGTTCTGCGCGCTAGCACGTCGGGCAACGGAGCAGCACGGGGCCTCCGGTCATGCGCACCGCTCACGCCCGCGATGTCGCCGAGAGAGCTATCCACGCTTAGGGCTCCAACCAAGCAAGTCGCCCGCGCTCAGCAGATCCCTAAGCGAGCTACTCGCACTCAGGAGCCATAGCCTGCTCCAAGAGCTCGGCATGCTCCTCCTCGAAAACCGTCCCCACAGGGAAGGCGCGACGGAAGACGAAGTGGGAAATCGGACCGGCTACCAAAAGGTTCCACGGCAGCGCCATCACAAAATTATGCGGGATGTTGATCATCCAGATCGCGGGCACGGAATACAGGTTCGCAAGGATGCCGCCGGGCATGTGCGTCAGACCCTCACAGGCACCGTACAGCGACATGATGATGACCATGGGAACGACCATGCAGGAGCTGACGGCGAGCGTCATGGCAAGTGGCGAGCTCTTGCCCGGCGTGACCAAGTACTTAAAGGCGAAACCCTTGGCGAGCGGGCTGGCGACGAACCAGTCGCAGCACATGGCAAAAATGTAGGCAACGGGGAAGCCGAGCCACGCAGCGGCAACGACCTCGCCGTTGATGGCCCCGTGCTGCAGGGCAACGTTGTAGATGCTCATCCAGAGCACCATGCAAAAGCACATGATAAAGGTGAACAGCAGGCTCTCTCGTTTGTTGATAGGTATAAAGGGCAGATTCCTCTCTGTGTTGTACCGCGGCGCCACGCAACAAAAACGGGCGGGCAAGATGGAGCTGTTGGGACTTCATCTCGCCCGCCCGTGATACGTGCGTCTGCGACTACTTATGTGGTGGAACCAGCCTAGCACGAAACGCATGCGCTTCGTAAGCGTTGAGTTTATGAAGATGCAGGGCACCGATAATCCCCCGACCCCATAAGTTGCGGTGGAATACGGACTGTTTTGACCCTTTAAGCAGCAATTCAGTCCCTATTTCACCGCAACTCATTTGGTGCAAAGTAACCTGTCCCCCTTGTACCAATTAGCTGGTGTGGCGCCAGCGAGGGTCGGTGAGCGTACGCGCCACACCCAGTCCAACGGGCAGAAACGCTACGATGAGCACTGCGCGCACAAACCAGCCGAGCATATTGACCGTGTCGAAGGTGCACATGTAATACATCGAGCGATACAGATACAAACCCGGCACCATAATGACAATCGATGGCACCGTGAGGGCGATGCGCGGGTAGGTGAGCTTGACTTCGGCCAAGCTTGCCAGCAGACCCGATACCAGCGCGCCGATAAACGCTGCTGCCTCGGGAGGCATTCCCGTGCTGAGGCCCAGGAAGGGAATCATCGTCGGCGCATCGACAAGGGTCAGACGCAGGGTATTGGACACGGCGCCGATCAACCCAGCTGCCGCGGCCATCTTTACCGGGCTGTTGAACATCACCGAGAAGCCGAATACGCCAACGAAGCTCATCACCACGCGCAGGAGCGTAAGGGCAAGCGGCGAAAGGCCCAGTGGGGCAAAGTCGTCCGGCGCCAGGCCAACACACTCGGCAACCATCCAACCTACGAGCGTCGCCATCACAATAATCGATACGGCATATGAAAGGCGCTCGATACCGCTTCGCATGTCGAGCTTGGCGATGTCGAGGCCCGCCGTAATGAGCGGAAAGCCGGGAATCACAAAGAGCATGGCGCCGATATAGCCTTCTTGGTGCGACATTGCCCCCGGTATGACCTGGCCAAGGCCGAGCAATGCCAGCAGATACGAAACGCAAGCGAGCGCAACGCCGGTCGTCAGCGCGCTGAACTGACCAAGGCCCTGCTTAAGAATATGGGAGCGGGCAAAGTTGCCGACACCCGCGCCCACAAACGCGCAGGCCATCTCGATAGGGCCGCCGCCGAGCAAAAAGACGAAGGCGCCGCAAGCACAAGCTGCCGCAAGGCCCTGTTGCCAGGGAGAGTAATCGGGTTTTGAACTCTCAACGGTCTTGAGCATCTCGTGATACTCGTGCACCGTGAAGCGACGACCATAGGTCTCGATTTCCTTGAGGAAACTCTCCATCATCCAAATGCGATGGGTATTGACTCCCGTTGTGGGCAGGCTGACAACCTCGTTAAAGCAGTGGCCATCTTCGATGCAGGTGCACTCAAACGATAGGAGACTCAGGTCGACATGGATGGTGACGCCGAGCACGTCAGCAACACGATTCATGGTATCGCGCACGCGCCAGGCACCCGTTCCGCTCGCGAGCATAAGCATACCGGTGCGGCAGATGATGGATGATTTATCGGTGAGCGGCGCATCGACGGCAAGTTCATCGCCTGCCGTCACGATCTGGTGCCAGTCAGTTTTCATATGGAGCGCGGCGGCACGAACGCCGTGGTGCATGGGGGCTCTCGAAAGCAGCGAGTCAAGGCGCGAAGGCTGTGAGGGCTCCGCCGATTCGCCCTCGTCCTCGTCGGGCTCTTCACCAACAAGGTCGAAGGCATCGAGCGACGCCGGCTCGCGACGATCGATCAGCTCCTCGTCCTCATCATCAAAGTAGTTGAACTGATCGAGCATGTCCTCTTCGATTGCACGCTCGCTCGCGTCGTCCATATAGACGCTCCCTTCCTGCCGACTAACTCCCATCCTAGGCAGCGACGGCTAAAGGAAACATAAAAGAGACGACTGTCATGCGAGCCATGTGTGCAATAGCCGTTGGGTAGTCGTTTGAGAACGCCCCCAATGACTATTGACGGCCAAGGCAACGCCGATGCTATGGCACCGACAGCGAAAACCCGCCAGAGCGAGCAAGGTGCCTTGAAACAAGGCGGCATTGATCTTTTGATCATGCCGCCGAAGTTGAAAGGCAGATTGCCGCTCTGGCGGGCTTGCAGCGTCAACTGGTTACGCGGGTTGGTAAACCCGCGTAAACCCCTAGTACATCTTTGCGCCGGCGGGGATGGAGGCGTCGAGCTGGATCAGGTTGAGGCGCTCCTCACCATCCTCCTCGTGGATGGCACTGATGAGCATGCCGCAGCTGGGGATGCCCATCATCTTGCGCGGAGGCAGGTTGGTGATGGCGAGCAAGGTCTTGCCGACCAGGTCCTCGGGCTCGTAATAAGCGTGAATACCGGAGAGGATGGTGCGGTCGGTACCGGTACCGTCGTCGAGCGTAAAGTTCAGCAGCTTCTTGGACTTCTTGACGGCCTCGCATGCCTTGACCTTCACAGCGCGGAAATCGCTCTTGGAGAAGGTATCAAAGTCGACGAACTCCTCAAACAGCGGCTCAACGGCGATCTTGGAGTAATCGAGCGTGGGCTTAAGCGACTTAACGAATGGGCTCGCGGCGTTGCCGGCCTCTGCAGCCTTGGCGGCAGCGGCACCGGACTGGAAACCCTTCTCGGGCTTCATGTGCGGGAACAGCAGCACGTCGCGGATGGAAGCCTGGTTGGTGAGCAGCATGACCACGCGGTCGATACCAATGCCAATGCCGCCCGCGGGAGGCATACCGTACTCGAGGGCGCGCACGTAGTCCTCGTCATACTCCATAGCCTCATCGTCGCCGCCGGCCTTCTCGGCCATCTGGGCAGCGAAGCGCTCGGCCTGGTCGACCGGGTCGTTGAGCTCGGAGAACGCGTTCGCGTACTCGTGGCCGGCGATGACCAGCTCAAAGCGGTGAGTCAAACGCGGGTCGTCCTCAAAACGCTTAGCGAGCGGGCTGACCTCGATGGGGTAATCGCACACGAAGGTCGGGTTGACGATGGTGTCCTCGCCCAGCTCATCGTAAATCTCGGCGATGATCTTGCCGGCAGTCCACTCGGGCTTGATCTCCAGGCCCTTCTCGCGCGCGGCGGCAGCAAGCTCCTCGACCGGCGTGTCGATGGTGACCTGCTTGCCGAGCACGTCGGAGACGATGTCGGTCATGGGACGGCTGGCCCACTCACCAGAAAGGTCGATGGTCTGGCCCTGGTACTCGATGACCTCGGGGTTGCCGATGGCCTTGTTAGCTGCCTTAATGACACCCTGGGCGAGCGCCTTCATGCCCTCGAGGTCGGAGAAGGCACGGTAGGCCTCCATCGTGGTGAACTCGGGGTTGTGAGTAAGGTCCATGCCCTCGTTACGGAAGATACGGCCGATCTCGAACACGCGCTCAAAGCCACCGACGATGCAGCGCTTGAGGTGCAGCTCGGTGGCAATACGCAGGTAGCACTCCTGATCGAGCGCGTTGAAGTGGGTAATGAACGGCTTGGCAGTAGCGCCGCCCTGGATGGTCTGCAGGATGGGGGTCTCGACCTCCATGTAGCCGTCGGACTCCATAAAGCGACGGAAGGTGGAGAGAATCTGCGAACGCTTACGGAAGGTCTCGCGAACGTCGTCGTTGGCGATCAGGTCGACATAGCGCTGGCGATAGCGGGTCTCCTTGTCGGAGAGACCGTGGAACTTCTCGGGCAGCGGACGAACGGCCTTGGAAAGCAGGGTCGCGCTCTTAGGGGCAACGGAAAGCTGACCGCGCTGGGTGCGCACGACCACGCCGGTCACGCCCAGGATGTCGCCCAGGTCGAGGGCCTTGAGCGTATTCCAGGCAGCCTCGTCCATGTCGTTGATGCGGCAGAACAGCTGAATCTCGGCAGTCGCATCGCGCACGACGATGAACATGATCTTGCCCTGACCGCGCTTGGCGACCACACGGCCGGCGATCTTCACGACATCCTCGGTGTCCTCACCATCGGCAAGATCGGCGTACTTAGTCTCGATATCGGCGACGTAGTCCTCAAGCTCAGAGTGCTCAGGATAGGGGTTCTGGCCCGCCTCGAACAGGGAGGCACGCTTGGCCAGGCGGGTGGCGCGCTCGTCGTTGAGCGTCGATGCCTGATCGGCGGCGTTCTGGTTCTCTGCCATAAGTTAGCTCCTCAAACTAAAACGCTCCCCAGGATTCGGTCCCAGGGAGCGAAAACATACCTTTACGCGGGACCGTGGTCTAGCGTGCAATCTTGGCGATGGTGTAGACGCGAGTCTTGCCGGAAGGCGTAACAACCTCGACGGAGTCGCCCTCGCCATGACCAATGATGGCGTGGCCGACCGGAGACTCGTTGGAGATCTTGTGCTCGAGCGAGTTGGTCTCGGTGGTACCGACAAGCGTGACCTCGATGAGCTCACCGTTGGGGTCGACCAGGGTAACAGTCGAGCCGATGGAGACGGTCAGGTCGCCCGTGGTGGCAGCAACCTGAGCGTTGGCGAGGATGGCCTGGATCTCGGCAATACGAGCGGCGTTCTGGGCCTGCTTGTCCTTGGCGGCATCGTACTCGGAGTTCTCCGAAAGGTCGCCGAACGCGCGGGCTTCCTTGATGTCCTCGACGATCTCCTTGGCGTAATCGCCCTCACGCCAAGCGAGCTCCTCGACGAGCTTCTGGCGGCCCTCAGCGGTCAGTACGATCTGGCTTGCGTCCATACGGATATCTCCCCAACTATGATGTAACGATCAACTGTCAACAAAAACGAAAAAGACCGGCTAGCCTGCGGGCAAGCCGGTCAGGTGCTCACCCCAAAGGGATGGGACTACTCTGCGTCCGCGTCGCTGTCCTCTGCCTTCTTTTGCTTGGCAGCAGCGAGCTTGGCCTCGAGCTCAGCGATCTCCTTGTCCTCCTCGGACTGCTCGACCACGACCTCCTCGGCCTGCTTGGTCTCGGCCTTATCGTCGCCCTCCATACCCTCACGGATATTCTTGACGGTAGAGCCGAGGGACTTGCCGAGCTTCGGCAGGTTCTTGGGCCCAAAGATAATCAGGACAACGACGAGAATAATGATGAGCTCAGGAGCCCTCAGTCCAAACATGTAGACCTCCACAATACAGCGAGACAAGCTCGAATGAGTATACCGCGGGTATCGCGGTATCACAACACTAGCTAAAAAAAGGGACCGCAAGAAGCGGTCCCTCCTCATGCTCTGGTCGGGTTGACTGGATTTGAACCAGCGACCCCTGCGTCCCGAACGCAGTGCTCTACCAAACTGAGCCACAACCCGTTAGCTCGACTATAGTAACAAAGATTT
>USJB01000010.1 GCA_900554905.1 uncultured Collinsella sp.
GGCCTCCCTAACTTTCCTATTAGATTAAGTGAGCGATCGAGGAATCGCACTCCCCCTGCCGAGTTACCGCAGGGCCCGCCCTGTTGTTACTTTTCAGAACATCCCGCAGGACGGAGGAAGCCCCGCAGCGCGTAGCGCGCAGCGGGGCTTCCGACATGTCCGAGGACGTTCTGAAAAGTAACAACAGGGCGGGCCCGGACGAGAACAACCGACTACAGGTCGATGTGCGATTCCTTGATCGGGAACGGCTCGGCGAAGTGGCACGCGCAGCAGTGGCCCGGGGCAACTTCCTTAAACTCAGGAAGCTTCTCGGAGCAGATACCCTGAGCGATCGGGCAGCGCGTGTGGAAACGGCAGCCGGTCGGCGGATCCAGCGGCGACGGCGGATCGCCAGCGAGGATGATGCGCTTGCGGGTCTTCTGGATATCAGGATCGGGCACCGGCACGGCAGACAGCAGCGACTGCGTGTACGGATGGTGAGGCTCGCTATAGAGCGTCTTCCAGTCCGAAACCTCAACCATCTTACCCAGATACATAACGGCAACGCGATCGGAAATGTGCTGCACGACGGACAGGTCGTGAGCGATAAACAGATACGCGGTACCGAACTTGTCCTGCAGTTCCTTGAGCAGGTTCAGAACCTGGGCCTGAATGGACACATCCAGAGCGGAAACCGGCTCGTCGCAGATAATCAGCTTGGGCTTCAGCGCAAACGCGCGGGCAATGCCGACACGCTGACGCTGACCGCCGGAGAACTCATGAGGATAGCGGTTGATGTGCTCGGGGTTCAGACCGACGACGTCCAGTAGCTCGCGGACACGCTCAATACGCTCCTCCTTGGTGCCCACGCCGTGAATGGTCATGGGCTCGGAGACGATCTCGCCGATGGTCATGCGGGGATTCAGCGAAGCATAAGGATCCTGGAAGATAAACTGCATCTCGCGACGCATGTCCTTGATCTCATGCTTGCTCATCTCGGCAACATCTTTGCCCTGGAAGAACACCTTACCGGCGGTCGGCTTGGTCAAGCGCATGATGGTGCGACCCGTCGTGGACTTACCGCAACCAGACTCGCCAACCAGGCCAAAGGTCTCGCCCGGATAAATCTCGAACGAAATGTCATTCACAGCAGAGACGACACGCTTGGAGAAGCGCTTGGCGAACATGCCGGACTCAGCGGGAAACTCCTTAGAGAGGTGCTCAACCTTCAGCAACGGAGTACGCTCGTTGGTATCTGCCATTACGCCTCGCCTCCCTTCTTGGAATCCTTGCGCGTACGGGACGTCTCAGGAGCGTTCTTGAGGAACTCGGGGTCACCGGAGTAGTGGCACGCAGAGTAATGACCAGACTCGGTGACAACGCGCTCGGGGCGCTGCTTGCGGCACTTATCGGTCGCATAGGGACAACGAGGCGAGAACACGCAGCCCTCAGGCAGGTTCATGAGCGAAGGCGGGTTGCCGTGAATCGGCGTAAGAGGCTTCTTCTCTTCGATGGCCTGCTCCGGGATGGAGCGGATAAGGCCCCAGGTGTAGGGGTGGCGGCTCTCGTAGAAGATTTCCTCAGCAGTACCGAACTCGACGGGACGGCCGGCGTACATAACCATGATCTTGTCAGCCATATCGGCGACAACGCCCAGGTCATGGGTGATCATGATGATGGCGTTGCCGTTCTTCTCCTGCATTTCCTGCATAAGCTCAATAATCTGAGCCTGGATGGTAACGTCCAAGGCAGTCGTGGGCTCGTCGGCAATCAGAATATCGGGATCGCAGGCAAGAGCCATAGCGATCATGACACGCTGACGCATACCGCCCGAGAACTGGTGCGGATACTCATTGACGCGCTTCTCGGGCTCGGGGATACCCACGAGGTCCAAAAGCTCGGTAGCGCGCTTGAGTGCCTCCTGCTTGGAGTAGCCACGGTGCAGACGAAGGCCCTCGCCCACCTGCTTACCGATCTTATAGACCGGGTTCAGGGAGGTCATAGGATCCTGGAAGATCATCGCGATATCGTTACCGCGAATGTGCTGCATCTCTTCCTCGGTCATCTCGAGGATAGAACGACCGCGATAGCGAACGTCACCGCCCTCGATCTTTCCCGGAGGCATCGAGATAAGGCCCATGATGGTCATGGCGGTCACGGACTTACCGGAGCCGGATTCACCGACTACTCCCAGGGTCTCGCCGCGATCGAGCGTGTAGGAGACACCGTCGACAGCACGAACGACGCCATCCTCGGTGTGGAAATACATCTTAAGGTCATCGACCTCGAGCAGATGCTGGCCCTCGGGAACCGGCTGGTCCTTCAGGTCCACATAGTTCTTGTTCTTCTTCATCCTTATGCGTCCTTCATCTTGACGTCGAGGGCGTCGCGCAGACCGTCACCCAGCAGGGTGAAGGCGAGCACCGTCGAGAGAATTGCCAGACCGGGCATGATCATCATCCAGGGAGCGGTCAGAAGATACTGCTGACCGTCCTGAATCATGGAGCCCCACGAAGGCGTAGGCGGAATAACGCCCATGCCGAGGAAGGACAGAGCGGACTCGGTCAGAATGGCGCCACCAATGTTCATGGTCGCGTAGACCACGATGGAGGCGACGGAGTTCGGGAAGATGTGACGCACGACGATACGAGCATCGGATGCACCCATCGCGCGCGCAGCGTCAACATAGTCGTTTTCCTTGACCGTCAAGATTGCAGAGCGGAAGACGCGCGCAATCGAAGGCCAGCCGAGAATGCCGATGGCAAAAAAGACGTTCTGAAGACCACGGCCGATAACGGCGATCATGGCGACAACGAACAGCACGTACGGGAACGCCAGGAAGATGTCCGCACAGCGCATGATGATCGTATCCCAGATGCCGCCGTAGAAACCGGCTAGGGCACCCATGACCAGACCAATCACCGTGGAGATCGCAGTGGCCATAATACCGACGGAAAGCGAAACACGTGCACCGTAGATAACGCGGACGAGAATGTCACGACCAAGGGCGTCGGTGCCAAACGGGTGCTCTGCACACGGAGCCAGCAGCGACGTCTCGGCCATGGTGGTCGAGTCGGAAGCCGTCGGAGAACCGAGCCAGGGCTTAGCCCACAGATCTGCGGTCAGGGCAACCACAACGACGATGATGATCCAGCAGACACCGATAACGGCGAGCTTGTTCTTACGAAGACGCTTAAAAGCGTCGCCCCACAGCGTGCGGGACTTGGCGGGAGCAGATGCGACCTTGGTGGCGGTAGCCTGCTCCTGAGGCTGAGAATCAGTTTCCTGCATGAGACGTACCTCCCTTAGGCCTTATCCGACGGACCGCCAAGGCGGATGCGCGGGTCGAGGAATGCATAGCTAATGTCGACGAGCAGGTTGATCACCATGACGACGACGACGATGAGCGTAACGCCGCCCATAACGATGGGCCAGTCACGCATGCTAATGGCGCGATAGACCTCATAGCCGATACCGGGCCAGTTAAAGACCGTCTCGGTCAGGATGGCGCCCGAAAGCATGCCGCCAAAGTCGACACCAATATAGGTAACGACGGGGATGAGTGCATTCTTAAGCGCATGCTTGACGATGATCGCACGATTGGAAAGACCCTTGGCCTTTGCCGTACGGATGTAATCCTGGTTCATGACGTCAAGCAGCTGCGAACGCATAATGCGGGCAGCATAAGCGGTCGAAACCGAAGCCAGCGTAATGGTCGGAAGCACATAGTGCATCCAATCCTGATACTGAGAGCTGGAACCGCCGGCACCCGAGATCGGCATGGAGAATGCGCCGCCGGTAGCATCCTTGAGGATGACGCCAAAGAACAGCTGCAGCAACATACCGAGCCAGAAGGCCGGGACCGCAACGAGGATCGACGTGGTGAGCGTTACCAAAATATCCCAGAAGGAATAACGCTTTACCGCCGAAATGATACCCGCACCGATGCCCATGATTGCCTCGAGCACGATGGCGCACGCGGCAAGTTTGACCGTATACGGATACTTCTGGGCAAAGATTTCCGTAACCGGCAGCTTGCGCTGATACGAATTGCCCAGATCGCCATGAAGTAGGCCATTCATGTAATACAAATAACGGTCCACGAGCGACGTTTGAACGGGGTCGCCGTTCTCGTCAAGGATCGCGTTGCCGTCCTCGTCCGACTGGACCAGGTGATAGCGGACGCGAAGCTGAAGCTCCACCTCGGGGGACAGAGCCTTGTCTCCACCGATCAGCTTGATCGGATCTCCCGGCACGATATTCTGGAGGGCGAACAGAATCAGCGTAACGCCCAAAAACACCGGGATGAACTGAAGCACACGTTTAACGATGTACTTACCCATACCACTCCCCTATCTAGGGATTAACCTAAATGGGATGCCGATCGCCAGACCGGCATCCCAAAATTACCATCAGCCAGTTTACCCCAGGTTAGGGAGAACTGTATGTTTCCCATGAGGTCTACGTAAATACTTGACCCTCACGGAAGCTGCAAACTCTTAGGCGAGCTCAGCGGTACCCAGATCGGCGTGCTTCTGCGGATCGACATAGAGGTGCTTGATGCGATCGGAGCCGGCGATGGTGTGCGTGTAGAACATAATCGGGATGACCGGGCAGTCGGCAGCGACCATTGCATCGGCCTCCTGCATCTTAGCGACGCGCTCCTCGTCGTCAACAATAGTACGAGCCTCGTCGACCTTGGCGTCGAACTCGGGGTTGCTGTAACCAGAGCGGTTGTCGCCACCAAGGGAGTCGGAGTGGAACAGCGGATACAGGAAGTTGTCCATGATCGGGTAGTCGGCAATCCAACCCAGACGACCGAACTGATAGTTAAAGTTCTGATACTGCTCGAGCAGGGCAGACCACTCAGGGGTATCGGAAACAGCGGTAACGCCCACCTTGGCGAGGTCGCCGATGATGGACTCCATGATCTCCTTGTGGCCACCGTCCTGGTTGTAGGAAAGGGTCACGCTAATGCCACGATCCCCGTTAGCGCCAGCGGGAGCAACCTTGTCGAGGTACTCGTTAGCCTTGTCGACGTCGTAGGCGCAGAACTCCCATGCGCCCTCCTTGTAACCATCGATGCCCGGAGGAACAATACCGTCGGCGGGGGTACGGGTACCCTTGAAGATGGTCTTGCAGATGGCCTCACGGTTAATGGCCAGGGAGATGCCCCTACGCAGGTCGGCGTTGTTGAACGGCTCGGCCGTGTTGTTGCAGGTCAGGTAGTAGGTGGAAGGCTCGGCGCCGAGCAGCATGCGCTCGCCGTCACCCATGGTGTAGCCGTCCTTGGACACGCCGCGATCCTTCTTGGCAGCGTCGATCTGAGCAACGGGAACGTCGCAGACATCGAGGTTACCGGCCTGGAACTCCTTGTAAGCGGTCTCCATGTCCTTGATGACCTGGAAGTGGATGCCATCGATCTTGGCCTTGTCGCCATAGTAATCGTCGAACTTCTTGACGTTGATCTCCTGGCCATCCTCCCACTTGCCGTCCATCATGAACGGGCCGTTACCGACCGGGGCAAGATAGAAGCTCTTGACATCGGACTCGGCGCACTCGGGAACCGGGGCCAGAGCCGGATGAGAGGCGACGAAGGGGAAGTCAGCGTAAGCGGAAGACAGCTTGACGACGAGGGTCTCATCGTCGGGGCACGTAACACCGCTGAGCTCGGTAGCGTTACCGGCAAGCAGGTCGTCATAGCCCTCGACCATGGAAAGGTGATAGGAGACCTCGGAAGGGCCGTACTCGGTAGCGATGGCCGACTTGGTGTTGACCAGACGCTCCCAACCGAGCTTGAAGGACTTGGAGGTAACGTCGTCACCGTTGTGGAACTTGGCCTTCTTGATCTTGAAGGTAAACTCGGTGGCGTCGTCGTTGGACTCAAAGGACTCGCAAGCCAGCGGAACGATCTCGCCCTTCTCGGCGTCATAAGAGGTCAGAGCGTCAAAGAGCTGGTACTCGACCTGAGTGCCCTGGTCCTCCTGGACATTGTAGGGGTCGATGCAGACCGGGTTGTTGATGTAGAAGTTCAGCGTCGAACCGGACTCAGAACCGGAAGCGTCGCCACCCTTCTTGCCACATGCGGCAAGAAAAGCCATGGAGCTCGCAGCAAGGGTGCCGCCAACAAAGGCGCGACGACCCATAACGGGCTGGTGGAACATAGAATCAGCCATGCCATCCTCCTTATGAGATAGGACAAAGAAATGTTCAGTCGGACATATGTCGAGACAATCCGATCCGAACCATCAAAACGCCGCCCGCTGCTATGGCTGGTTATGCACAACGGACCAACGTTTTGCAATACAGTAGCGCATTTTATACACAATTTGGGGCTAATTCCGGTTAACGGTCGAGAATTTCTTTAGTTGGGCGAAGTATGTGGGGATATTTTGACTCTGTTACAAATATGTAAACAAAAAGGGTCCCGCACTTACGGGACCCTTTTTGAATATTTATGCGGCTCGTGCTTAGTAGCCGACGATGCCCTGCGGGAAGAAGAACATGCACAGGACGACGCACACGGCAAAAACAACGGCCATAATTACCGTCAGGCGATCGAGGTTCTGCTCCATGACGCCCGTGGCAGAGCTGGAGTTATACAGCGAGCTAGCGATCATATCCGAAACGCCGGTGCCCTTACCGGAATGCATCAGGACGAGAATCGTCAGCGCCACGGCAGAGACAGCCCAAACGACAAACAGAAGAATCTGGAACGGACCCATAGATAAGCTCCTTAATAGAACAGTTCAAACTCCAGTACTGTACCACAATCCCCCGCTCTCCCCTACCTGCCACTCAAGGACGGGGTGGAAATGGCAGAAATACCAAAAAGGGGGTTGTCCGGTTGTGGACAACCCCCTTACTAGAAAACGGTATTTGTTTTCTATTAGGCCTCGGTGGCGAGCACGCGGCCCGTCATCTCGGCGGAAGGCTCAATACCAGCCATGGTGAGCATGGTCGGAGCGATATCGGAAAGACGGCCGTCCTCGATACCGGTGAGCTTGGCCTTCTCATCAACGATGATGAACGGCACGCGGTTGGTGGTGTGAGCCGTAAACGGATGCTTGGAACCGTCGGAAGCAACGTCAAACATGTGATCGGCGTTGCCGTGGTCGGCGGTGATCAGCGCAAAGCCGCCCTTGGCGAGAATCGCCGGGACAACCTTAGACAGGGCATCGTCAACGGCCTCGACGGCCTTAACGGCGGCGTCGAAGACACCGGTGTGACCAACCATGTCGCAGTTCGCGAAGTTCACGATGTAGAAATCAGCGCGATCCTCGTTGATGGCGGCGACGAGCTTCTCGGTAACCTCGGGAGCGCTCATCTCGGGCTGCAGATCGTAGGTAGCGACCTTGGGGGAAGCGACGAGCACGCGCTCCTCGCCCTCCTTGGGCTCCTCGATGCCACCGTTGAGGAAGAACGTCACGTGGGCGTACTTCTCGGTCTCGGCAGTGTGCAGCTGCTTCAGGCCATTGGCGGCGATAACGTCGGCCAGGACGTTCTCGGGGAACGTCTTGGGGAAGGCGACCTCGACGTCAAACGTCGGATCGTACTCGGTCATCGTCACAAAGTGCGAAAGCTTGATCTGCTCGCGCTCAAAGCCGTCGAACTCCTTGTCCGTGAACACGCGGGTCATCTGACGAGCGCGGTCGGGACGGAAGTTGAAGAAGATGGCCGCGTCGCCCTCGTGGATGCCCTCGTTGTGGGCAGCGAAGGGCTCGACGAACTCGTCGCCGCGCGGGTCCTTCTCGTAGTAGGCCTTGATACCGGCAACAGGGTCGACATCGGCATCGGACGCGTTGACCATGACGTCGTAGGCACGCTGGATGCGCTCCCAACGGTTGTCGCGGTCCATCGCCCAATAACGACCCGAGACGGTGGCAACGCGAGCGTCGCAACCGGTCTCCTCGGAAATCTTGGCCAGGAAGGCGCAGAACTCGCTCATGTAGCCAGCACCGGACTGCGGGTCGACGTCGCGGCCATCCATGAAGGCGTGGACGCGAACGGTCTTGACACCGTGCTCGGCAGCCATCTTGACCAGAGCCTCGACGTGGTTCATGTGAGAATGAACACCGCCAGGGCTCATAAGGCCCATGAGGTGGAGAGTCTTACCGTCAGCCTTGACGTCGTCCATAGCCTTGACAAAAACCTCGTTCTTGGCGATGGAACCGTCCTTGATGGCATTGTTGATGCGCGAAAGCTCCTGGAACACGATGCGGCCGGCACCGATGTTGAGGTGACCCACCTCGGAGTTGCCCATCTGGCCATCGGGAAGACCCACGTCCTCGCCCGAAGCGCCGAGCGTGGTGTGGGGGTACTTCTCGTACAGGCTATCAAGGAAGGGCGTCTTGGCAGCGGCGACGGCGTTCTCGCCATCGGCCGGAGCAAGGCCGCAACCATCCATGATGATCAGGAGTGCAGGAAGATGACGTTGTGCCATATGTCCTACTCGCCTGCCTTGACGACCATAGAGGCGAAGTCGGCAGCCTTGAGCGAAGCGCCGCCCACGAGGGCGCCGTCAACGTCGGGCTTGGCGACGAGCTCGGCAATGTTGCCGGGCTTGGCGGAACCGCCGTAGAGAACGCGGATGCCGTTGGCGAGCTCCTCGCCGAACATCTCCTTGAGGGTCTCACGGATAGCGCCGCAGACCTCCTGAGCGTCCTCGGCGGTAGCGGTCTTGCCGGTGCCGATGGCCCAGATGGGCTCGTAGGCCACGACGACCTGCTTGGGGCAGGTGATCTCAAGACCAGCAAGGCCAGCCTTGACCTGGTTCACGACGTGCTCGACATAGGTGCCAGCCTCGCGGACCTCGAGGGACTCGCCGCAGCAGAAGACGGGAACAAGACCGGCGGCAACGAGAGCCTTAGCCTTCTTGTTCTGGTCCTCGTCGGTCTCGTGGAAGTAGTCGCGACGCTCAGAGTGACCGATGATGCAGTAGGTGCAGCCAGCGGACTTGAGCATGTCGCAAGAGGACTCACCGGTGAAGGCACCCTTGGCCTCCCAGTACACGTTCTGTGCACCGAGGGCGATGGGGGCAGCCTGAATGCGGTCATGAACCGTGGTGATGTCGATGGTCGGAGGGCAGACGAGCACCTCGACGCCAGCCGGAACCTCGGGCAGAGCCTGAGCCAGCTCGTCGGCGAGCTTGGCGGCCTCGGCGACGTCGTTGTTCATCTTCCAGTTACCAGCGATAAGAAGGGTGCGATTAGGCATCGAGAAGCGCCTCCACTCCGGGCAGGGCCTTACCCTCGACGAGCTCCATGGAAGCGCCACCACCGGTGGAGATCCAGCTCATCTTGTCGGCCAGGTTGAACTTGTTGACAGCTGCGACAGAGTCACCACCGCCGATGATCGAGGTGCAGTCAGCCTCGGCGAGAGCCTCGGCGATAGCCTGGGTGCCGTGAGCAAAGTTGTCGAACTCGAAGACGCCCATGGGGCCATTCCAGAACACGGTCTTGGCGCCCTTGACAGCCTCGGCGTAGAGCTCCTCGGTCTTAGGACCGATGTCCATGCCCTCACGATCGTCGGGGATAGCGTCGGAAGCAACAACCTCGGGGACAGCGTCCTCGCCAAAGTGATCGGCAACACGGTTGTCGATGGGGAGCAGGATCTTGACACCCTTCTCCTCGGCCTTCTTGAGCATCTCGCCGGCGCGCTCGACCCAGTCCTCTTCCTTGAGGGACTGACCGACGGACAGGCCCTGAGCCAGGAAGAAGGTGTAGGCCATGCCGCCACCGATGATCAGGGTGTCAGCGGAGTCGATGAGATGATCGAGAACGCCGATCTTGGAGGAAACCTTGGAACCGCCGACGATGGCGACGAAGGGGCGCTCGGGCTCGGCGAAGATGCCGGTCAGCGTGTCGACCTCCTTCTCGAGCAAGAAGCCGGCGACGGCAGGCAGGTAAGCGGCGGGGCCCACGACGGAACCCTGGGCGCGGTGAGCGGTGCCGAAGGCATCGAGAACGAAGACGTCACCATAGGAAGCGAGCTTCTTGGCGATCTCGGGATCGTTCTTCTTCTCACGCTTATCGAAGCGGACGTTCTCGAGAACGAGAACCTTGCCCGGCTCGACGGCAGCGACAGCCTCGGCAGCCTTCTCGCCGTAGGTGTCAGCGACAAAGGCAACGTCGAGACCAGAGAGCTCAGCGAGCTTCTTGGCGACGGGCTCGAGGGACAGCTCGGGCTGGAAGCCGGTGCCCTCGGGACGGCCGAGGTGGCTCATGAGGATGACGCGAGCGTTGTGCTCAACGAGGTAGTTGATGGTGGGCAGGGCAGCCTTGATACGGGTGGTGTCGCCAACGACGCCATCCTTGATAGGCACGTTAAAGTCAACGCGGACGAGAACGCGCTTTCCGTCGACATCGATGTCGCGGACGGTCTTCTTGGTAAAGGCCATGTTTGCTTCTACCTTTCGTACGTGTCTGCCTCCCATTACGGCAGACGATTTCTTATAAAAAGGACGCGACCCTAGGGTGTAAGCCCTATAAGGCCGCGCCCTTCTTTAGACGCTCAACGAGCTATTCGCTAAAAGCTAAATTAAGCAACGAACTTCTCGAAGTACTTGATGGTGCGGACCATCTGAGAGGTGTAGGAGTTCTCGTTGTCGTACCAAGAGGTGACCTGAACGAGGGTCTGGCCGTTGCCGAGGTCAGAGCACATGGTCTGAGTGGCGTCGAAGATGGAGCCGTGGGTCTCGCCGACGATGTCGCGGGAGACGATCTGGTCCTCGTTGTAGACGAAGGTCTCGGGGATGGTCTCGGCGTAGGCCTTCATGGCAGCGTTGACCTCGTCGACGGTGACCTTCTTGTCAACGACGGCGTAGAGGTTGGTCAGCGAGCCGGTCGGCGTCGGGACGCGCTGGGCGGCACCGATGAGCTTGCCGTTGAGCTCGGGGAGAACCAGGCCGATGGCCTTGGCAGCGCCCGTGGTGTTCGGGACGATGTTCTCGGAGCAGGCGCGGGAGCGACGGAAGTTGCCCTTGCGCTGCGGGCCGTCGAGCGGCATCTGGTCGCCGGTGAAGGCGTGGATGGTGGTCATGATGCCGGACACGATGGGAGCGAAGTCGTTCAGACCCTTGGCCATCGGGGCGAGGCAGTTGGTGGTGCAGGAAGCAGCGGAGATGATGTTGTCCTCAGCGGTCAGCGTCTCATGGTTGACGTTGTACACGATGGTGGGCAGATCGCTGCCGGCCGGAGCGGAGATGACGACCTTCTTGGCGCCAGCGTTGATGTGGGCCTGAGCCTTAGCCTTGCTGGTGTAGAAGCCGGTGCACTCGAGAACGACGTCGACGTCGAGGTCGCCCCAAGGCAGGTTGTTGGCGTCGGCCTCCTTGTAGATCTTGATCTCCTTGCCGTCAACGGTGATGGAATCCTCGCCAGCAACGACCTCGTGATCGCGAGCGTAGTTGCCCTGCGTGGAGTCGTACTTCAGCAGGTAAGCGAGCATATCGGGAGAGGTGAGGTCGTTGATAGCGACGATCTCGGAGCCTTCATGACCGAACATCTGACGGAAAGCCAGACGACCGATGCGACCGAAGCCGTTAATAGCAACCTTTACTGCCATTGTGTCTCCTTTCGTAAGGCCCCCGCGAGCTACAGCGCCCGCCGTTGAGGCCCACAAACTAACCACTCGCCTAATATACCTTTTTTTTGACTTGAATTTCACGAGAATGCTCGAAATTGAAAATCAAATTTACGTTAAAACGTTTTAAAGAATAAAATAGCAGTTAAATCCGTATATAAGTCGATACTTCAAACTACTTGTTTGCTTCAATGAGCTTTTCAAGCCTCAAAACGCGATGGTACAGGGCAGACTTCGACAAGGGAGGGTCAGCCATCTCGCCCAGATCGCGCAGCGACAGATCGGGATAGCGCTCGCGCAGGTCGCAAAAGACTGCCAAGGCGTCCGGAAGCGTGTCGCGCAAACCCCGCTGTTCGAGCTCATCGATCAACGCAAGCTGATGCTGGGCGGCACCCGCACTTCTGGTCTGGTTGGCCAGTTCGGCATTCACGCGACGGTTTACGTCGTTCTTAACCAACTTGACCGCGCGCGCCTCCTCAATCTCGGCAACGCTGCGCTTGGCACCAATCAGCTTTAAAAGATGCTCGATTTCCTCGGCGCTCTTAATGTACACGGCATAAGACCCCCGCCGTGCATTAACACGCGCGTGGACCCCAATCTGCTCCAACAGGTCGCAAAGCCCCTTGGCATATTGCTCGCCCTGCACCGCGATCTCCAAATGAAAGTCGCCGCGTGGATCGGCCACGAAGCCGCCCGCGATGAGCGCGCCGCGGATGTAGGCAAGTCTGCAGCAGGGACGGGCAACGATGTGCCGGGGAACACCAGCGACGAGCCCTCCCCTCCGGTCGAGGATACCCAGCAGCACCAGAGCCTTATCCAAATCGGGCTGATCAGGCAAGGTGATGAGGTAGTTTCGAACCTTATGCAAGACAGATTTGCGGACGGTGAACTCCGTTTTGAGCTTAAGGATACGATGCGTCAGCGTGATCATCGTGCGCGCGACGGCTCCCGTCTCAGTCGCAACCGTCAAACGATACCGCCCAGAGCCGGTAAGCGAGAGCGTACCGCTCACGCGCGTGAGGGCGGCAAGCGTCGACAAGTCGCAGTATTCACATTCGGGTTCGCAGCGCGCGAGCTCGTCACGCACCTCGGCGGTAAACGACATGCAGGCCTATGCCTTCGTGTTGGCGCGCGACAGGTCGCGGTGGGAGATGCTCACATGATACTGAGCGCCTTCCAGGTAACGGGCCGTGGCCTCGGCAATGGCAACGCTGCGGTGCTGGCCGCCCGTGCAGCCGATGGCGATAGAAAGCTGCGGCTTACCCTCCGCGATATAGCCCGGCATCACCGTATCGAGCAGCTGTGTCCAAGCCTTCCAAAACTCCTGCGTCTTGGGATGATCCAGAACAAAATCGGAGACCTTTTTATCGAGACCGGTCATCGTGCGCATCTCGGGATCGTAGAACGGATTGGGCAGGAAGCGGACGTCGATCATAATGTCCGCCTCGACGGGCATGCCGTGCTTAAAGCCAAACGAGAACACGTGGACGTCCATGAGCTGCTGGTCGGACAGCTCGGAAAATGCCATACGTAGCTTGTTGCGCAGCGCAGAGGTGCGCAGACGGCTCGTGTCGATAATCATATCGGCTCGGTCGCGCACGCCCTGAAGCTGAAGGCGCTCGCGCTGAATGGCATCGGCCGTAGTCTCCCCCGGCTTGGCAATGGGGTGGCGGCGGCGGTTTTCGCTATAACGACGGATCAGCACCTCGTCAGAAGCCTCCAGGAACACGATGTCGCAGCTCATCTCGCGCTCTTCGAGCGCGGCGACCGCATCGAGCAGCTCGTCAAACAGTCCCTGGCTACGCAAATCGCAGGTGACGGCGAGATGCCTGCCCACGCCCGTATTGATGCCGACGAGTTCGGCAAGCTGGGCGATCAGACGCGGAGGCAAGTTGTCGATGCAAAAGTAGCCCATGTCCTCGAACACATGCATGGCCTGCGTTCGGCCCGATCCGGACATTCCGGTGATGATGACGATATCGGGGATGCGCTCCGAGCGCTCCGCCGCATCCATGGCATCTCCCTTTTGCATGTGTGCCTCCTAAAACAAGCGCGGGACCCGGCCAGCGGATCCCGCGCGATCAATTGCCTTTATTGAGTATACCGCCCCAAGCGGATACGAGGCCTGTCTTACGCCTCAAGCGCAGCCTTGAACCAACTTGTAATACTCGTGGGGTGCGTGATGGCGGTGCCGACGACAACGGCCCAGGCGCCCGCATCAATCGCGGCGCGGGCCTCCTCGGGCGTGTGCACGCGGCCCTCGCAGATGATGGGAAGACCGGGGAATTCCTCGGTCGCCTGACGCAGAAGCGGCAGATCGGGGCCATCGGCCATGGTGCAGTCGATGGCAGCGACACCGTGGGAAAGCGTGGTGGATACCAGGTCGAAGCCCATATCAACAGCACGGCGA
>USJB01000011.1 GCA_900554905.1 uncultured Collinsella sp.
ACAAGAGGAGCACGGCATCGCGCCAACTGACGAGATGCGCGTGGCGATGTATGCCCACGCCGCCAACGGCGGTATCAAGATCGACAAGACCGCGTACACGGGCGTTGAGGGCCTCTACGCCTGTGGCGAGGCAACAGGCGGTATGCACGGAGCCGACCGCATCGGCGGCCTGTCAAGCGCCAACGGCATCGTGTTCGGACGCATCGCAGGCGCATCAGCAGCCCAGGCAGCACAGAATACACCTGAGGAGACCCCGAAGGCGGATATCGCCCTCCCCCAGCATGGCATTGCCGCACCAGACGCCGAGCGCCTGACCCGCAGCCTCAAACACACAATGAGCACCTACTGCATGATCAACAGGACCGAAACAGGCCTATCCGAGGCCCTGCAACAGCTTGAAAGCCTGCAAGACAAGGCCATGGCGCTGAGCAAGCCGCATGCCGATGACAGCGAGATCGCAGCCCTCGCCCGCCTACAGTCGCAGATTCAGCTGGCAACGGAAATGGTCAAAGCCATGCGCAAGCGAACCGAAAGCCTCGGATCGCACTATCGAGCGGATTAAACCGGACACCTATCTAAAGCAGAACACAATCAATCGATATCCATGGGCCCCGTGAGCTTGAAGCAGCACGGGGCCCATTCGTGTCCGCACGACAGCGTATCCTTATTCTGAATATAGAGCGGGCAAAGCCCGCATAGAAAATAGACCAGCGAGGAGGAGATATGGACAGCAGGGATATCGAGAAATGGCGTGTCGAACTTGACAGCTACGCCCATGTGGAAGACGGCGTTGAGTATTGGCTCGCACGCGATTTAATGGAACCCATGGGGTACACTCGATGGGAGAACTTCGCCGAAGTTGTTAAGAGGGCAAAAGTCTCGTGCGAAACAAACAAAACTCCAGTTGATTCCCATTTTCGTGACACCACGAAAATGGTAACTGCCGGTGTCGCCGCTCGCGCGGTTAAAGACTACAAACTTACGCGCTATGCATGCTATTTAATCGCACAGAACGGAGATTCAAACAAGCCAGAGATCGCGCTCGCCCAGGCATACTTTGCCGTGCAGACGCGCCGCCAAGAGCTCATAGAGCAGCGCTTCGCAGAGATTCAGCGCTTGCAGGCGCGCCACTCGCTATCCGATTCAGAGAAACAGCTCTCGGGTATTGCGTTCAAACGCGGCGTGGACTCCAAAGGATTCGCGATCATCAAGTCGAAGGGCGATGAGGCGTTATTCGGCGGCAGAAGCACGGCGGAAATGAAGCAGCAGCTCGGCGTACCCAAGAGCGCGGCATTGGCGGACAGGTTAGCCGATGTCCTCATCAAAGCAAAGGACCTCACGAACTCGATGACAGCCTTCAACGCCGAGGAACACGACTTGTACGGTCTGGACCAGATCAAACAAGAACACGTCGAGAACAACACGAGCGTGCGTGGCAGCCTCATCGACCGCGGAATTGTTCCCGAGAACCTACCGCCTGCCGAGGATACAAAAAAGCTCGAGCGTCGCGTGAAGGCAGACGAGAAGAAACTCAAGGAGGGTACTGACGGTTTCACCGATCCCCAGGGTAGACTCAATCTGTGAAAGCGGCCGCGCCCTTTCGGGTTCGACCCCATGCGAGGTCAACAAAAAAGCGACCAGCCTAAGCCAGTCGCTTTAACGATCTTTGGGTGGGCCGTCAGGGGGTCGAACCCTGGACCTTGGGATTAAGAGTCCCCTGCTCTACCAACTGAGCTAACGACCCAAAGCTAAAGTCCGTTGTGGCGGACTTTAGAGGAGATATCGTGTGGTGGGCCGTCAGGGGTTCGAACCCTGGACCTTGGGATTAAAAGTCCCCTGCTCTGCCAGCTGAGCTAACGGCCCGCGGGTGGCATTGTACCACGGTCTGGGACTATTCCCAACTCCATTGGCCGTTCTGGAAAATCACAACTTCACGTCCATCAGGCGTAATGCCCGTAATATCGATGTCGTCCGTGCCGATCATAAAATCGACGTGCGTGCTCGAGACATTAACGCCATGCTCCAGGAGCTCCTCCTTGGACATGTCATACCCACCCTCGATGCATTCGGGGAAACCGACACCTAGCGCGAGATGGCAGCTAGCGTTCTCGTCATAGAGCGTATCGTAGAACAGAACACCACTTTCGCGGATCGGCGTGTTCTTGGAAATGAGCGCGACCTCTCCCAGGTGAGCAGCGCCCTCGTCAGTATCGATGATACTTGCGAGCGTTGCCTTGCCCACGCGGGCGTCGTAGTCCACCACGCGGCCGCCCTCGAACTTAATCCAAAAATCTTCGACCTTATTGCCGTGATGGATGAGCGGCATGGCCGAGTACACGATACCGTCGGCGCGCATGCGATCGGGCGAAGTGAAGACTTCCTCGGTGGGAATGTTGGGGAAGAAGGGGTGCCCATCGGGCGTCTTACCCTTGCCGCCGGCCCACTCGTGACCCCTCGTCATACCAATCGTCAAATCGGTTCCATTTGCCGAGGTGTAATGCAGGCGGTCAAAACGATTGTCGTTCAGGAAGCGCAAGTTCTTTTCGAACGCCGCGTCATGAAGCTCCCAGTCGCTCTCCGGGTCCTGGCCATCGGCACGAGCGGTGTGCAGAATCGCATTCCACAGCTTATAGATTGCAACCTCATCGGCGTCTCCCGGGAACACCTCGTGCGCCCAAGCCACGACCGGAGCGCCGGCGATGCACCACGGATTGATGTTGTAATCCAGTCCACGGCGGAAAACTTTGCACTGCGTATTCCTCGCCTTTGATGCCGAGGCCGGCTTGGCTGGATCGATGCCCTTGAGGGCCGCAGGATCCGCACCCTCGATAAAGACAAAGCAGGCACCATCCTGGGCCAAGGAATCCAGCTGCATGCGCTTCCACTCGGGCGTCTGCTCAAAATAGCTTTTCTCGACATGCTCGTACGTGAGCCTCGTCACGGCATCATCGGCCCAAATGACCGTCACGTGGCCGGCGCCGGCAGCATAGGCCTCCGCGACCACCACGCGCGCAAACGGCGCGCACTCGACCGGAGACTGAACGACAACCTCCTGGCCGGGTTTGACGTTTACGCCCTTGCAGACGACCAGGCGCGCGTAGTTTTTAATCTTGGGCTCCAGGGCCTTCATGCCCTCCAGAGCCTCTTCGACCGTCAGGGCAGCTCGAATCATGTGCCACTCCATCTATCTATAGAACAGTAAAAAGGCGCGCCGCAAAAACGACGCGCCTTATATCTTAGCGATAAGTATGTATGCAAACGCTACTTCTTCTTGGAGTCCTTCTTGTCCTCCTCGGCAGCCGCACGCTCAATAAGAGCGTTAAGCTTGTTCTCGGACATGCCCTCGGCCTGCGCGCGGTACATGTTGCGCAAGGGACGAATACGAGCGAAGTCATAGATAAAGTCGCCCAAAATGATGACGTAGGACAAAACAATGCCGACCATCTGGACAGGGCTGGACACCATGCCAGCGGGAGCGAAGTACAGCGAGGCCCAAATTGCCACGACGAGCACCATGCCAATGGCGAGCACAATCCACCAGATGCGACGGCGCTTGGTGTAGTCCTCGTCCTGCTTGAGGAGGATATTCGACACCGTATAGATGCGGTCCTCCTTGGCGCGCTGCTTAGCCTTGCGGGCGCGCTTCTCCTCTTTAGAGAGGCCCTCGAGGTTCTCGCCCTTCTCGAGCTCTTTGCGGCGTGCCTTAGACGAAGCCGGCACGACGCGAACGGAGCTCGCTGCTTGGCGGGCGGGCTTAGCAGATGCGGCAGACTTGCGCGCAACCCCGGTAACTTCGTGGGATTGCGTGCGCTTGTTCGTGGCGCTACGGGTACTCACTTATGCGTTCTCCTTCATGCTTGTGAACTGGGAGCCCGTGATGATCTGGAAGGCCTCGCGATAGCGCTCGGACGTGCCATCGATGACCTCGGCGGGCAGGTGCGGGGTCTCCCCCGTCATATCCCAGTTGGCCTTGAGCCAATTGCGGACGAATTGCTTGTCGTAGCTAGGCTGGATCTTGCCCTCCTCGTAGCTGGCAGCAGGCCAGAAACGGCTGGAGTCGGGCGTGAGGCACTCGTCGATCAGCGTGACCTTGCCATCGATGACACCAAACTCGAACTTGGTGTCGGCAATGATGATGCCACGGGTCGCGGCGTACTCGGCAGCGGCCTTGTAGATCTTGAGGGACAGGTCGCGAATCTGCGTGGCGATGTCCTCACCCACGATCTCGCAGCAACGCTCGAACGAAATGTTCTCGTCGTGGTCGCCGATCTCGGCCTTCGTGGACGGCGTGAACAGCGGCTTGGGGAGCTTGGAGGCCTCGGTCAGACCCTCGGGCAGCTGAATGCCGCAGACGGTGCCGTTCTCGTCATAGGTCTTCTTGCCCGAACCGGTCAGATAGCCGCGGACGATGCACTCGATAGGAATCGTCTGGGCCTTCTTAACCAGCATGGCGCGGCCTGCGAGGTAGTCACGATACTCGGCAAACTCCTCGGGGAAATCCGCCGGGTCGATGGAGACGAGGTGGTTGGGAACGATGTCGGCAAACTTATCGAACCAGAATGCCGAGATGCGATTGAGCACCTCTCCCTTAAACGGAATCTCGTCGGGAAGAATGAAGTCGAACGCAGAAATGCGGTCGGTGGCGACCATCAGCAGGTTTTCACCGGCATCGTAAATATCACGAACCTTGCCACGGGAATCCGGACGACGCTCCATCGTTGTCACGTGAGTCACTCCTTACCAAAATACGACAGTAATGCGGGTTCTTTCCCGCACGTTTTCGCAAACTCGGAGCGGCAGGGACGCGGCCCCTCCTTCACCGAATAGCGAAAAGCTAGTGCTCCATTGTAGTAGATGCCGCGTCTGCCGTGTGCTCGCGGGGCAGATGAATTGTAAAAGTCGTACCCTTTCCAAGCTCCGACTCCACGGATATGTAGCCATGGTGACGCTCGACGATCTGCTTGGTCACGGCGAGGCCAACGCCCAAGCCGCCAGCTTCGCGGGCGCGGCTGGCATCGGCGCGCCAAAACCGCCCGAAGATGCGCGACAGATCGTCCTTGGCAATACCGATGCCAGTATCAGAAACGGCAATGCTGACGTGCTTGCGGTCACTGAGCACCGACACCACAACCCAACCGCCCTCGGGGGTGTAGCGCATGGCGTTGCTCATGAGGTTGATAACACATTGCGTGATCATGTCGGGATCGGCCTCGACGACATCGTCGTGACCCTGGGTCTCGTCCGCAAAACGCAGGCGCAGATCGCGGTCGACAAACAGGCGCTCCTGGGCATTGACGATGGAACGCACGAAAGGAACCATGTCCACCGGCTCAAGGTTGAGCGGAGCCGTGCTGTTTTCCATACGCGATAGGTCGAGCATCTGCTGCACCAGACGAGCCAGGCGACGCGTCTCGGAAGCAACGGTCTCCAAATGCTCATCGTCGGTGGGATACACGCCATCCTGCATGGCCTCGACCGTTGCGAGCATGGCCATAAGCGGCGTGCGAAGCTCGTGTGCAACGTCTGAGGTCAGGCGCTTCTCGTGTTTCATATCCTTCTCGAGCGAGGTGGCCATCTCATCGAAGGTCTCACCCAGCTGATCGATCTCGTCATCACCGCGCAGTCCCGTGCGAGCCGACAGGTCGCCGTCACGGATTTGCTTTGCGGTACTGGTGATGCGATGAATCGGCTTGGTGAGCATGCGCGACACGAGCGATCCGATAACGACCGAAATGCAGATTGCAACAACCGCGGCGAGGGCCATGGCGTTAAAGGTCTTCTCCCTAAACGCAGAGTCCGCCTTGGTGAGCAGAGCGTCGGAGCCGATGGCCCACAGCTTTACCTGTCCGACATGCTCGCCGGAAGACGTTACAATCTCGACGTTAGCAACGCTATCGGAGTCGGTTGGAGCAGACGAGACCGGGCTATGCGATGCCCTCTTGCCGCTCGTGTCGTCGGTCGTAGCCTGGTTTTCGCGTACATCGGCGGTGGCGCTTGCCGAGGGCCATGAGTCGTCGTAGACGATGACGCCCTTTTTATTGACGACCTGCATACCAAGATCATCGGACACCAAGCTCGATGTCGCAACCGTACGCAGTTCCCCCGCGGTCCAGGAACCGTTTTCCTCATATGACGTTGCCAACTTTTCGGCAGCGGAATTGGCGATTTCGACAATATTGGAGCGCGTGTAATCCGTAAAAACCGTGCCCCATACAACGGAGACTACGCCCACCAGCACCAATACCGTCATGAGCGATGTCAGAGCAAAAGCCAGGGCCATGCGCGAGGGATAGCTCATCGTTGGCCGCGAATCGGAACGAGGCGTGTTCCAACTAGCCTTGGAACCCGCCTCGTTCTCCTGCTTATGCTTTTGCCCGATTTCAAAGCGCGCAGGTGTCATATGTGATTTCCTTTATTTCTCGTCCGACTTATCGGTCTTGGTCGGAGCCTCGAAGCGGTAGCCGACACCGTGGACGGTGTAGAGCCACTTGGGCTTCTTGGGGTCGTCGCCCAGCTTGGCGCGAAGGTTCTTCACGTGGCTGTCGATGGTGCGCTCGTAACCCTCAAAGTCGTAGCCGAGCACCTTCTCGACCAGCTCCATGCGGTTGTAGACGCGGCCGGGGTGACGGGCAAGCGTGGTGAGCAGCTTGAACTCGGAAGCCGTCAGGTCGACTTCCTTGCCCTCGACCAAAATCTTGTGGCCCGAGATGTCAATGACCAGATCGCCAAAGTCGAGCACCTCGACGGCCGGCTCATCGGCCTGGTGGGCACGTCGGAACAAGGCGCGCACGCGCGCGACAAGCTCGCGCGGCGAGAACGGCTTGATCAGGTAGTCGTCGGCACCGAGCTCGAGGCCGATAATACGGTCCTCGATCTCGCCCTTGGCCGTCAGCATAATGATGGGGACATCCGAGGTGTCGCGAATGGTGCGGCAAACGCGCTCGCCCGGAATCTTGGGGAGCATGAGGTCGAGCACGACCAGGTCGAACTGATGCTTCTCGAACTCCTCGATAGCGGACTGGCCGTCGCCCACGCCCACAACCCAATAGCCCTCGCGCTCGAGATAGGCAGCGACAGCGTCACGGATTGCCTTCTCATCCTCGACCAGCAGAATCTTTTTTGCATCTGAAGCCATAACACGGCCCCCCTGTCTCAATTAGCTAAGAACAAGCTCATTTTAACGCACCTGAGCCCACCGGGTATCGCATGGGTGCGATAGCTCGGCGGGCGGTACTCATAGTCACAACGCGCTTATTCCCCTGTCGACGCCTTTTTAACCCCTCGGAGACTAAAGAGAGAACAAGCGAGCGGTAACCGTCTCGGGAATTCCCTGGCTGTTACGCACCGTTGCGTACGTTAAGAACGAGTTCGATTTACCCGCCGTAGCAGGATAATCGCCATACTCCAAAGCTCGGTCGGGTGACAGAAGCGAGCCGTAGGTCTTAGCCGAAGTGTCAATCAAAAAATGCGACGCCTGAACTTTAACCAGGTATTTGTTTTTCCTTCCCGCAGCGCACGCGAGCGGCTCACGCGAAAGGAAGAGATACGGCCCGCCCTCGTTACCGATATAGGTGCCCATATTGCCCAGGCTACCCACACCGCTATACGTCGCCTCAATGGAGAACACGAAGGTGTCTCCCATATACACGGCCTCGAAAGGCGAAACCGACGAAGGAAGCACCAGCTGAGCTCGCTTCGTGTTGTTGCCGTCAGTCAGGTCGATCGCCGTCATACCGTAATAGACGCCCTCATCATTGTGCACGCGGGGCGAGATGGTCAGGATGCCGTCGCTCACACGCGGGGCGGATGCGAAACGGCCCGTCGACTTCCAAATAGTCTCAGGCTTGGACTCGCTGGGCGACTGACGGTAGCAGTACGAATCGTTACTCGTCTTGGTGCCGCCGGACGAAGGCATCTTATACCAGATGACCGACGACCCATACGCTGTGAAGAGCGGCGGATCGTAGTTTTCGCCACCGCGGTCGAGCTCGACAGCGTTGCCGGTAAGGGAGGAGCCTGCAAGGTTTTGCGCATAGAGTTTCCAGGACGCATTGGCAAAGTTCATCTCGACCCACGCGAACACGCCATCACCCGCGCGAACGTCATAAAACGCATAACCGGTTCCCTCAATGGGATCCTCGATAAGTGTGGTAAGCGAGCCGTCGCCCAGGTTGAGCACGCCAAGCGTATTGGCATGCAGGGCAGAAGCAGGCGCCATCATCGCGGCAGCGTAGTCGCCATCACAGTAGTACAGCAGCGTGCCCAGCGGCAGCGTCCACGAGGCCGTGGGCTCAAGATCGATATCGACAGCTTCGTACTCATCAGTAATCGAGACAATCTTCGAATCGTCCTTGATAACCTGCGGCTCGCCAGCGGCGTCATCACTCGTGCCCGTTTTTTTCGAGCAACCGGCCAGTACGGCAGCAGCACCGGTAGCGGCGCCACCCAGCACAAAACCTCGACGCGTTATTCCATTCTTAAAGCGATCAGCGATGCTCATTAGGCGATCTCTGCGCGAGCGGCCTCGATAGCGCGCGTAAGCTGATCGGCGCAAGAGGTCTTTTTCATACCGCAGGTATTACCGGCGAGAACCTCGATTACGCGATCGGGAGCGCCCTCGACCAGCCTGGAGATGGCCTTGAGGTTGCCATCGCAGCCGCCAGTAAACTCGACGCCCAGCACCTTGCTGCCATCGTCAGAGAGATTGAGGTGAATATTGCGAGAGCATACACCCTGAGGCTTGTAGTCAAAACTAATCATTGAGATCCCCTCTCAGAAAGAAATTTCAGACGTCTATTATCCCCGCCTGGACCGACTTATTATCGCAAGCACCGATTCAACATCCTACGATGTATGGACTGGCGGGGGCAAGATTAGCAGTCCGCACCCTGTACGTGGACCATGCGCTTCTCCCGATACATATTGTGGTCGGCGACGCGATATACATCGGCCAGCGTATTTCCAGCCGTCTCGACGGTCGCCACGCCAATCGATGCGCTGACCGTCAGGGTCTCATCGCTTACCGCGGCAAGACCGAGACGAAGATCCTGTTCCAGCCCGAGCGCAGACTCGTTGTCAGTATGGGGGCAAACCAGCAAAAACTCGTCGCCGCCAACGCGCATCAGCAGGTAATCCGCACCAGCCACCTGCCGCAGCACGGACGCCGTCCGTCGCAGCAGTTCATCCCCCATCTCGTGACCATAGATATCGTTGGTCCGCTTGAGATAATTACAGTCCACCATAATCACGCTCACTGGCAAGTCCTCGTTTACCAGGCTATCTCCACGCGATTCCAGATAGTTGCGGTTGCGAAGCCCCGTCAGTTTATCTTGGTATGACAGCTCCTCGGCATGCTTGACCATCGATATGTTGTGCGTCGCCACGACGACCGAATCCAACCGGCCTTGCTCATCGCGATGCTGGGGGACAACCTGTAGCGAGTACCAAGTGCCTCGACAATCTCGCACCTCGGCAGCCAAGTACGGTACGCCCTCCATGCGTTCACGAAGCGTACTTATATCTACGAGCCCCACAACCGCTTCGCGGCTTTCGGGGCTCACGATATCCCGGCAGACCGTGTCCATAAAGTCATATGCCTCGCTATGCTCGGCAAACATCTTCGCTATCGCCGGCGACATATTGATTCCCTCGATCTCGAGGGTGTCGAGATGCAAAAGGAAGGTCGAATCGTAGATGGCGCTTATGGCATTGATAATGCCGAGCTGTTTATCCTTTTCGACCAAATTGCGGTGGTCAGCGATATTTCGAGCCAACAGTACCACGACCCAAAACGCAAGGCACACCAAGACGCCGACGGCGACAAATGAAATCCTGTCAGACATGACCTCAGATTTGGGATATAGCGCAAACAGGCGGTAGTCCTTATATGCCGCACGCACGGCATATAAGGTGGTCCCCCGATATTCGATACGTGTTACGCCCTCGTCTTTCCAGTCAATTCCGCTATCGGCGAGAAGCCGGGCAAGGGCTATATCGACGGTCGAATCGTTTGAAGAAACGATTTGCGCATCGCGCATCACAAGCACTGTTGGACTCTGATGGAACGTGTTGTTCACAAGGACGTCGGCGATCGTGTATGAATAGTCATCGGCGGGCTCAGCCACAAGGGATCGATACCCCAACGCCACCCCATCACCGTATGGAACGGCACTCACGGCAAAGTCGACACCGCGGCGCTCGACAGCGGTCGAGTAGGAAACTTTGGACCCTCGATACATCGATGCGATCGACGAACAGGCCAGCTCCTCTCGCCACAGCATGAGTGGATCGCGGCCGTCGATATCGTAATGGGCGACCATATGACCATCGGCGTCCATGACCAACATTCCCGAAAGGCTCTCGGTATGGACATATTCCTCGACCAGATCGTCGTTGACTTCAAATCGATCAGGCGGCAAGAACGTCGCAAATGACTCGAGCGCCGCATCCAAATTGTGCGTCGCCTCGGTTTTTCTTCCCTGTTCATATCGGTCATATTTTTCGCAGGCATTTTTTAAAAACACCATGGTTTCCTGGCCGAACCCAAGCGTTTTATCAAGGCAGCGATGCGTGCCAACCATATAGAGCAGACTCAGTAGGGCAACGCTGGCCACGATGCCGATGCCCACTGCGGCTAAACTCTTTCGGCGAAAGCGGCGCTCGTCATTTGTCATGATTCCGCTCCTTGCCCGCCTGTCGTCGCTCCTGCCTTGTAATTGTCCACAATGTGCTCTATCGTGCCGTCTCGATCCATGTCGGACAGCGCGGTATCGAGGTTTTTGACGTACTCCCCCTCATAGCTATCATCAAACGCGACGCCCAGGTCAACCGTCATAACGTTGTCGGCGAACACACGATAAACGCCGGGATACTGGGCAACGAGTCGATCAAGCGACTGAACGTCCGCCATCCAACAGTCGACATACCCTTTGGCGAGGGCGGCTTTGCAGAGTTCGGCAGAACCATACGATTTGATTTGCACGTCCGGAGAGATTTCCAGATCCCCTGCGAGCAATCGGCGTTCGCTCACCGAGCCCGCAATCACCGCAATGGTCTTGCTTCCATCGAGATGCGCCAAGGACGTGATGCCGCTCGTTTTCTTGGCGGCAACCGAAACCGTCAGGGTCAAATACGGCTCAGTCCAGTAATACTTATCCTCGCGATAACAGGGAGAATAGTCGCACCACAGGCAATCGATATCGCCGTTTTTGAGTAGGCGATCGCGGTCATTCCAAGATATGTCGATAAATTGCGGCTTGAGCCCCGCGCGTTTGCAGGCCTCGCGGGCGATGTCGATATCGATACCGGCGTAATCGCCCGTGGTATCGACATACACATAGGGGTCGTTATCCGTAACGCCGATTTTGAGTACCGGGAGGTCTTTGTCGGCTTCATTCGGGGAGGAAGAACTGCTTCGAACGGTATACGTCAGGGCGCCCACACAGACGGCAACAAGAAGTATGAGCGTAAACGAGACGATGGCGGCTCGCTTGATACGTCCGGGCACACGCCTCCCTTCATCGAAACAGCAGTCGGATTTCATTTTATACCCGGGGCTGATGCGGCGATAAAAAAGCGCCTCACCCAAGATGGGCAAGGCGCCAAAGGTTGAAATGCATCCGCAAGCGGTCGAATTAGGTTAACCCTACTCGAAGCTCAGCTGCTCCAGGCGGTCGAAGACCGTGTCGATGCGGGTGAGGAAGTCCCACGGATCAAAGATCTCGTCGAGTTTCTCCTGGCTGACGGTGCAGCGCGGATCGGCCTCGAGACGCTCCTTAAAGGTAGGGCCGGAGACACAATCCTGTACCTCGTGCCAGGTTGCCATGGCGTTCTCCTGCACAATGGCGTACGCGTCCTCGCGGGTGATGCCCGTGTCGACGAGGGCGAGCAGGACCTTGGAGGAGAAGATGAGGCCGCGTGTCTTGTTGAGGTTGGCCATCATGCGAGCGGGATACAGCTGCAGGCCGTCGATAACGCGGATGAGGCACTGGAACATGTGGTCGAGGGCGATGAAGCTGTCGGCCTGGGCGACGCGCTCGGCAGAGGAGTGCGAAATGTCACGCTCGTGCCACAGGGCGACGTTGTCGAAGGCAACCTGCGCGTTGGCCTTCACGACGCGCGACAGGCCGCAGACCTTCTCCATGGTGATGGGGTTGCGCTTGTGCGGCATGGCGGAGCTGCCCTTTTGACCCTTACGGAACGGTTCCTCGGCCTCGAGTGTATCGGTCTTCTGCAGATTGCGAACCTCGGTAGCGATGCGCTCACAGGTGGCCGCGGTGGTGGCGAGAACGCCGGCGAGATAGGCATGGTGATCGCGGCTGATGACCTGCGTGGACAGAGGATCGTGGACCAGGCCCAGGTGCTCGCAGACGTACTCCTCGACGAACGGCTCGATGGAGCTGTACGTGCCGACAGCGCCCGAGATAGCACCGAAGGCAACGTTCTTGCGGGCATCCTCAAGACGGTCCAGATCGCGCTTGAGCTCCCAGGCCCAAGAGCCAAACTTCATGCCGAAGGTCATCGGCTCGGCATGGATGCCATGAGTACGGCCGGCGCAGAGCGTGTTGCGCTCCTCAAAGGCGCGACGCTTGCAAATCTCGCCGAGCTTCTTGACATCCTCGATGATCAGGTCGCAGGCCTGGGTGAGCTGGTAGCACAGGGCCGTGTCGCCCAGATCGGAGCTGGTCATGCCATAGTGAACCCAGCGGCTGGGTTTGGGGTCGCCCTCGGGAACATCGGCATCGATGTATTCCTTCATGTTGGTCAGGAAGGCGATGACATCGTGGCGCGTGACCTCCTCGATCTCGTCAACCTTCGCCTTCTCAAAGTTGGCATGGTCGCGGATCCACTGGGCCTCGTCTTTGGAAATACCGATCTTGCCGAGCTCCGCCTGGGCCTCGCAGGCCAAGACCTCGATCTCCTGCCAAATGGCGTACTTGTTCTCGAGGGAGAAAATGTGTCCCATCTCCGGGCGGGTATAGCGATCGATCATAGCGGCTCCTTTTTGGTTATTGGCACGTTGGTCGTAACCCATCCATTGTACCGTGCGCAGGTGCAAGTATGGGCAGCAGGCATTAACCTAACATTTTGGAATTGGAGCGAGCAACGGGACGTCCGCGCATTTGCTTCGCAAATCCGCACCGGCTTCAGGCGAGCCCCTCAGCCTCACGAAGCCGCGGGGGAAGACTTTGTTGAATTGGCCGTCCCCATGTCTCCCGCACTCGATGGAGCGGGCAACGGGACATCCGCGTATTTGCTTCGCAAATCCGCACCGGCTTCAGGCG
>USJB01000012.1 GCA_900554905.1 uncultured Collinsella sp.
CAGTGGGATATCAATTTGCGGTTTGTTTGCCAATTTGATCTCTTCCTTAAAAATTTGTGTCTTGCTTTGAGGCAGCATGTTATGATGCTGTTTCCCCTGTTTTGGTGGCTTAGCTCACATCGCATTTCGCAGTTGATGTTGCCCATATTTCATTGTTTCGCAGTTCTTTTCCACCGTTTATTCCTATATTGCTCAAAGTTTCTGCTTCCTTCTTTTCAAAGAAGGGACAACAATGCCCGTAAAAAGTCCTTACACCTCAGCGCTGGCGCGGCGGGTAACGTGGCAGCTTACGTTGACTGCCACCGGCAGGCAGGCCACATGGGTGGGCAGCTGTTCAATGCAGACGCCCAAGCAGGTGGTTGCACCGCCAAAGCCCTGCGGGCCAAAGCCGGTTGCATTGATGGCATCCAACAGCTCTTTTTCCAGCGCGGCATAATAGGGGTCCGCGTTGGGCTGGTCCAGCGGGCGCAGCAGTGCCTTTTTGGCCAGAGCTGCGCATTTATCAAAGCTGCCGCCAATGCCAATGCCCAGCAGGTGGCGCGAGAACGAGGCATCGGCCTTAAACTGCGACGCCGACCAAATAATGATGGCGCCATAGGCAACGAGCGCGACGGTAGCCAGCAGCACGCCGATATGTACCTTCTGGCGGAACGTGCCGCGCGAGGCCGAGAGCTGCTTGTTAACGCGGTCCAGGCTGCTGCGGGAGCCGGTTTTGGTTGAGCGGAACAGGTCCGCCGGCGAAAAGTCCATCGCAACCTCCTATCGAACCGAGGAATCGCCCGTGGCCGTCGACGTGTCGGGCTCGTCATAAATCGCACCGAGGACATCGCGCACGACGTGCAACGCGGTATCGGAGCCGCCACCGCCCTGTTCCAAGATGGTGGCAATCACGTACTTGGGATCATCGGCCGGCGCGTAGGCACAAAACCACGCGTAATCGTCCTCGCCGCTCTTCTCGCCCGTACCGGACTTGCCGTAGACCGTAGGGGTCAGGGAGTTAAAGTGCGCGGCGGTCGAAGTCGACGCGGAGTAAATCACATCGTGCATGCCGTTGCGAACAAGAGCCAAATCCGAATCGCTGTTGATCTTGGCCTCCAGGCGCTTCTTCTTGCCCTTGCCGTTGTACTTATAGGCATCGCCGTCGCCATCGCGCGACACGGCAGACAAAAACACATGAGGCACGTACTGTTTGCCGCCGTTGGCAAGACCCATATAGGCACACGCCATCTGCAGGGGCGTCACCAGGATGTCACCCTGGCCGATGGCAATGTTGGTCATATCGCCGGCATTCCACTTGCGGTCCTCGGCCGAGGCATCGGTAAAGTACGACTCTTTCCACTCGGCATCGGGAATACGGCCCGCGCCCTCACTCGGCAGATCGATACCGCAGGTCTTGCCCAGGCCCCAGCGACGAAAGACCTCTTGCAGGCCCTCGGGATGCTGGTCGTTGTAGAAAAACGCCTTGCCCATATCGTAGAACACGGGGTCGCAGGAGTTGGCGATACCGGACTGCAGCGTCATCGTGCCGTGGCCGGAGTGCAGCCAGCAGTATTTTCCCCAAGATTTGCCCAAGCCGGTCCAATATCCCGTGCAGTTGGTCGTCTGACTCGACGTGTACGTTCCAAACTCAAGGCCCGCCAAGGCCGAGAGCGGCTTAATGGTCGAAGCCGACATGTACTGGCCGCTAATGGCGCGGTTGAGCAGCGGATGCGAACCCTCGTCATCGTTGAGCTCGGTCCAAACATCATTGGAGACGCCGCCGATAAACACGGACGGATCAAACGTGGGCTCGCTGGCCATGCCCAGAATCTCGCCGTTATTGGGGTCGAGGCACACCACGGCACCGTTGCCGGCGTCGCTGTGGCCTGTGGTCTTAGCGAGCTCAATGGCACTTGCAAGCGCCGTCTCGCAGGCTTGCTGAATCTTGAGGTCAAGCGTGAGCTTAATGTCGGAGCCGGCCTTCGCGGGCACGGCGCCGGCCTGACCGGTCACATTGCCCGAGGCATCGACCTTGACGGTCTGCTCGCCACGAATACCCTGTAGCAGGTTTTCGTAGTAGCTCTCAACGCCCGCCTGGCCCACGATATCGCCCGACTGGTACGTAATCTTGCCAGCAGAAGCATCATCATCGCCAGAAGTTTTCTTATTCTGGGCCTCGAGCTGCTCGGAGGTAATGGTGCCGGTATAGCCCAAGATATGGCATGCCGTCTCGCCGTATGGATACTGGCGCTCGGTACGCTCGGCAATCTTGACGCCCGGGAACTCGCCGGCGTGTTCCTTGATATAGGCAACCGTGGAGCGGCGCACGTCCGTCGCGATGGTATGCAGGCTCTGAGCGCCCTCTGTATTGTCCTGAATATTGCGAAGGACCGCCACGTAAGGCATTCCAAGCACGTTGGCAAGATGGCGAACCAGAACCTCATCCTCGGCAAGGTCGCGGTAGGCCACGACAGCAAGTGAGGGACGGTTCTGGACAAGCGCCACGCCATTGCGGTCGAGGATGCGGCCGCGCACAGCGGGAGTGGTAACGGTGCGAGTCTGATTGCTATTAGCCTGCCTCTCGTAATAGTCCGACGAGACCATCTGCATGCCCCACAGCTTGACGGCGAGCGCCGCAAACATCGCGCCCACACCCGTGGTGAGGATGGAAAAGCGGCTCTTAAAGGCGGTCACCGCGGTATTGCCCTCGCCCTCGGTGGCGCGCGGGGCCGTTCCATGCTGCGTATCGTAGGTAAAACGGGAATCGCCACGACGCATGATGACCAGCGCGACCACGATGGCCACAACCAGCACGATACCGGCGATAATAACCGTCAACTGGGAAGACATCTACGGGCCTCCCCTATTTGAGCTTGCGGGTCTTGGGCTTAAAGCGCATACCCGTCTGGCGTCCGCCACGTGCGGAGAATCCATAGCCGGACTGCGGCACGACGCCGGACATCAAAAACGGAATGGCAACCAGACCCGTCAGGATCGAAGACGGCAGTGCATGACCAAAAACGGCCACCACAAAGCTCGTCTCCAGACCCATAAACAGCAAGATGATGCTGTAGATCACATTAATGACGAGCGCGAAGGCGCCCACAGTGATGCCGCGCGCACTCGGGGTACCGCCCGTCTGACCGACGGCGCTGTGCACCAGGGCAAAAGAACCCACGGTCAGCAGGAGCGACATAACGCCCACCGGCACGGCAGCGGACAGGTCATAAAACAAGCCGCTGCAAAAACCGCACACGACGGCACGGGTCGGGTCGCCCGAGAACACGCTTAGGCACACCAGGATAATCATGAAGTTGACGCGACCTCCCGCAATGGAGATCTGCGGTGCCAGGCCTGCCTGCAGCAGCACGCACACGATGGCGGCGATCACAAACGTGCGGGAGCTCATCCCCTGCTCGTGTAGATCCATGGACATGCCCCCTATTCGCTCGAGCCAGAATCGGTCGTCTCGGACATGTCGGAACTGTCATCCGAGCTCTCGTCCTTCGTCTTGGTCGCAGCATCGCGCGACGTTCCCTGCGGCGTGCTGTTGGCCGTGCTCACGTCCTCATCCGAGGCCGACTGTTCGTCGGTCAGCGAGGTGATGACCAGCACTTCCTCGTTGTTCTCGGCCGTGGTCTGAGCGCGCACCACAATGGTGTAGTACACGTCGTTTGCCGATTTCTCAACCGACGAGACGGTGCCAAGCGGAAGGCCCTTGGGGAACACGCCACCGATGCCAGAGGTCACGATGATATCGCCAACCTTAACATCGGAGTCGACGCTCACGTACTCAAGACACAGCGTGCCGTCAGCCTGACCCTGCAGCATACCCTGGGCGCGCGTGTCCTGCACCATGGCGGACACGCCCGAGTTCTCGTCGCCAATCAGGCGCACGGTAGAGGTCTTGGCCGATACCTCGATAATCTGGCCGATAACACCGGCAGAACTCGTCACGGGCATGTTGATGGTAAGGCCGTCGGCAGAGCCCTTGTCGATGGTAACGGTCGAGGTCCAGGCATCGCCGGAGGCACCAACGATACGAGCTGCGGTCGATTTGAGGTTGTAGGTCGATTGCAGCCCGACCAGCCCCTCCAGGCGCTCGGCAGTCTTTTGAGCCTCGGAGAGCTCGGCGACCTTAGAGGTCAGCTCCTCATTTTGCTTCTTGAGCTCGTCGAGCGTGTCCTGCGACGCCGTTAGGTTAGAGAACACGTTGCCAATCGCATTGAAGGGAGCCGCCACAGCCGAGCCCACAAAGCGCACCGGAGAGGTAATCGTCGTTACGCCCGAACGCACGGCATGAATCGGCCCTGCCTCGCCCTCGCGGATGTAAAACGTGAGCAGCAACACCGAAATCAGGCTGAAAACAATCAACGGGCGCATACCCGTTGATTGTCGCTTGGTATTCAGATTTGTGGAGAAACCCGAAGATCGTGCCAAATGGAATCCACCTTTTGGAAATTAAGCATTGGTCTGGACGAAGCCGCCATCAAACGCATTGGCCTCGAGCACGCGGGCACAGCCGTTAACGACGTTATCGAGCGCCGTGGGGCTGACGTTGACCGAAACACCGGTCTCATCGCGCAGGCGCACGTCGAGACCGCGCAGCAGCGCGCCGCCACCAGTCAGCAAAATGCCGTAGTACATAAGGTCCGAGGCAAGATCGGGAGGCGTAGCGTCGAGTGCGTCCTTGACGGCCTTGGCCATCTCGTCGAGCGGCTTGTTGAGCGCGCGACGAATCTCCTCGCTCTCGATGCGCACGGTCTTGGGCAGACCGGTGATCACGTCGCGGCCGTTGACCTCGACGTCGAGCTCGTCCTTGAGCGGCACGGCGGAACCGACCTTGATCTTGATGTCCTCTGCCGTACGCTCGCCGATGGCAAGGTTGTAGGCATCGCGAACGTGCGTGAGGATGGCCTGATCGAACTCGTCGCCGGCAATACGGATGGACTGCGAGACGACGATGCCGCCCATAGCGATAACGGCAACCTCGGTGGTACCGCCACCGATGTCGATGACCATGGAGCCGGTGGGTTCCTCGACGGGCAGATCGGCGCCGATAGCGGCGGCCATAGGCTCTTCGATCAGATAGGCCTGGCGAGCGCCGGCCTGGATCGTGGCCTCAAAGACGGCACGCTTCTCGACCGACGTGACGCCGGAGGGAACGCAGACGACAACGCGCGGACGCGGGGTCCACGGATAGCGCTTCTCGGAAGCCTTGTCGATAAAGTAGCGAAGCATGGCTTCGGTAACATCGAAGTCGGCGATGACGCCGTCCTTCAGGGGACGAACGGCCACGATGTTGCCGGGCGTACGGCCGAGCATGCGCTTTGCCTCGATACCGACCGCCAGGATGCGCTCGTCGTTCTTGTCGATGGCGACGACGGAGGGCTCGCGGATGACGATGCCCTTGCCGCGCACGGAGACAAGCGTATTTGCGGTGCCGAGGTCGATGGCAAGATCGCCCGCATAGCTACCGAAGAACATATCCATCAAAGAAAACAACGCAACTCCTGATGTGTTGGATGATTGCTGGAAAACTACTAGCTCATCATACTAGCGCAAGCCCGGCACCTCACTTGCGGTGAAGCGCCGGGCAAAGCTAAATCCCATAAGGTCACTACTGGTTGTCAGCAGCCGAGAAATCCATATCGAGCGAGGAAACGGCCCAGCCGATATGGTTGTCAGAGCGCACGAATTTGACGGTGTACTCCTGCTCGCCGCCCTTGGACAGCGAAGCCTTAACCTTGGCGGTCGTCTCGGTCATGGACTGATCCATGCCCTCGACGGACACGGTGGCACCCTGCGGAATCGAGGAGATGATCATCGACTTGGCGTCCTCGGACAGGCTCGAGGCCAGGCAAGACTCGGCCTTTGCGGTGTCACCGTCGCCGGCAGCCTGGAACAGATCGGAAACGACAGACTCCTGAGACGGGAAGCCAAAGCCGCGCGTGTAGGCAAAGCCCAGACCGCCCGCGGCGATCAAGATGAGCAGAAGCAGCACGATGAAGACTTTGAGGCCCGTGTGGCGATGACGACGACGGACCTTGGCCTGCTTACGATCCTGACGGTCCTGCTGAACCATCTCGGACTCGGACAGCGTAAAGAAGCCGGTGTCCGAGGGATCGGGCATGAACTGACCGGTCGCGCCCGTAGGATCGAGCGGATCGACGGCGGGAGCGTCCATCGCGGGCGCCGGAGCCGTGGCCATAGCCGTCTGGGCAGACAGCGCGGCAAGCGAATCGTGCACGCGGGCAAGCTCGTCGGCCTGCTCGGAGGTGAGCTGGTAGATGCCATCGGCAGTAGCGGCGTTAAAGGCGTCGAGTGCGTCGGAGGGACGGCCGGCGGCAGAAAGCGCCTGACCCATGCCGGCGTTGAGCGCACGCGTGTCGTCGCGGGGGCCGGCAAAGTCGATAGCCGTGCGGTAGGTCTCCACGGCATCCGCCGGACGGCCGAGCTTAATGAAGCAACGGCCAAGCTCGCCGAGTGCGGCGGCAGGAGCCGGATTGGCGCCGTCGATGGCAGCCTGACGGAAGGCAGTACCCGCGTTGGCATAGTCGCCCGACTGGAACAGCGCGTTACCCAGGCCCAGATAGGCCTTGAACGGCGTGGCATAAGAAGCATCCTGCGTAGCAGCAGAGAACGCCTGAGCGGCCGTCGTGTAGTCGCCCACGGCGGCGAGTGCCTTGCCGCGGTTGGTGAGCAGCGCGCCGCGCTTGCCGTAGGTGCCGTCATTGAGGGCAGCGGCGTAGGCCTCGGCGGCCTCGGCATACATGCCCAGGTGCATCAAGGCGTTGCCACGAAGGTGATCGGCCTCGCCCATAATCTCATCGGGAGTTTTTGCCGCCCCAAGCATCTGGGCTGCAGCGGAAAAATCACCCGCGCGGTAAGCGGCGCGGCCCTGTTGGATCAGCTGGCTATTCAAGGAAGTCCCCTTTACTCGTGAACGATCTCGACATGGACGATCTCGTCGCCGGCACGCAGCTGCGAAATCACATCGAGACCCTCGACCGTGGTACCAAAGACGGTGTAACCGGAATCGAGGTTATGCTGGGCACCCAAGCAGAAGTAGAACTGCGAACCCGCGGAATCGGGGTCCATGGAGCGTGCCATGGCAAGGGCACCATCGACATGGCTGTTGCGCGGATTGGTGGCAAACTCGCCCTTGATGCAGTAGCCGGGGCCACCGGTACCGGGCATGCCGTCGGGGCCCTCAAGACCGGCAGCGACGTCGGCGCCGGACATATCGCGGGTATTGGGGTCGCCGCCCTGAATGACAAAGCCGGGCACATAGCGATGGAATTTAAGGCCATCATAGAAACCCATCGTGGAAAGCTCGCAGAAGTTCGCGACATGAATGGGAGCGCCCTCACCGTCAAACTTGACCTTGATGGTACCCTTCGACGTCTCGATAACGGCGCACTCGTCGCCGGCAAGCTGATACTCGGGCGTGTAGAGCTCTTTCTTAAAACCAAACATGTGGTTCCTTCCTCGTGCGTTTAAAGCATATTTGTACGAATTGTAGCAATAAGCATGCGCTTACATCAATTGCGCACGTAGGTTATGCCGACTATGGCGAACTAATTTTAGGAACGCTGCTGCGGCTTCCAGGAGCCCACGTTGGCGTCGTACTGATTCAGCGCGCTGTTGCCGCCCTGTGCGATGGGCGCCAGGATCTCGCTTTGGTGGGAACTCATCGACTCGCCATCGGGAATGGCCAGCGAGATATCCCAGCTCTGGCAGATCACGTCGACACGCTCGTACATCCACTCGGCAAGCTGCTTTAAGTGGGCGATGTCATCCGCATAGACCGTATCGTCCTGATACTTAAGGTTGTTGAGCTCATCTTGCGTCTTTTTGATCTGGTCGCGCAGGGCGTAGGCACTCTGCGACAGCTCCTGGCGGGTGGACAGCGGCGTTCGGAGATAGCCGTTGTTAAAGGAATCGATGACCTCGCCGATCTGGTCCTCATCACCGTAGGACACGATGGTCTGATACAGACCGTCGAGTCTGGTATAGAGCTGATCATCGGTGAGCACGGTTTCTTCCTGGACCACCTCGGCAGAATCGTCCTGCTTGGTATCGTCCTCAGTCGCCTCGCCCTTTTGGCGCGTGGGGAAGGTCGTCTGCGCAGCCTGGCCAAACTGGTCGTAGAAGGCAGGCATGACACCCATGGGATCGGCCGTCACGAACCAATACGCACCACCGCACACGACGGCAAGGACCGCGATGACGATGAGCGGCTTGGGGATATGACGCTTGTGCTTGTGATAGGCGTCCTCGTCGGGATGCACCTTGCGCTTGGGTTTTTGAGCATCGTCATGCAGGGAAACGGGCGTGGGAATATCGACCTTGGGGATACCGAAATCCTTATCGAAAGCAGGCAGCACGCAGGTCTCGTTAGGATCAGCGGCATCCGAAAGCACCGCAGCGGCAGAGGCCGGCGCATGCGGCACCTCGGTATCGATCTGCTCTTGCGTTAGGCGCGGAAAGCTCGCCGTGCGGCCCGCTGCCAGGTCGGATGCGGCCGCGTCCTCGGAGAGGATACCCGGAGCGGGGCGTCCGCATTTGGGGCACGTACGATCATGCGGAGAAAGACGGGCACCGCAGCCCTCACAGAACACGAACTCGGTGTGCTCGGGACCATCGCCCGGACCCACATAGGCGTTGCAGTAGGGGCAGAACGAGGCGCCGTCCTCGATAGTCTTAAGGCAGTGCGGACAGATCACGGCATCCTCTTTTCGAAGCAATTCAAACAATCGAGGTTAGAGCATAACATCGCCACGGCCCCACAGGAACAAGGCACCAATTCAACATCGCCAGGGCGCGTAGCTACTTCTTCTTTTTGCTTGGCATCGAAACTTTGATGCCTTGGGCGGACTTGGTCACACGAGAGCGCTTAGCTCCGGTACTCTTCTTTTTCTTGGGCTGGGCCTGGGCCACGCCCTCGAGTGCGCGGGCCTCGGCCTCGCGAGCGGTGCGATCTTCGCGGCGCTGCGCCATGTCGGCGGCGACGCGCTTGGCAAAACGTTCGGCCGTCGAGCCCGTCGAGCTCACCTTGCCGCCACCGCGACCCAGGCGGACGCGCACACCGCGGCCAAAACCAGTTGCGGCATGACGACGACGCGGCTTGAGCGAATCCATCATCGTGGCGAGCTTAAAGAACACCGAGCAGGTAAAGACCACGATAACAGCCAAGATAACCATCTGGCCCATCGACAGGTTGGCAATAGACAGCAGCTCCGGGAATCCGATAACGCCCACCAGGATGCCGGCGACTACAAACACAAAGAGCACCACACGTAAGGGCGTGAGAGGCTGCGAGATGCGCCAGATTAGGCTGACGCTCGCCGCGCACGACGTAAGCAGGCACATCGTAGACAGCGTGAGCTGGCTAAAGCCAAACACGCGCGCCACAAAGATATCGAGCGCCGCAGCCATAATGACCGCAATCGACGCCGGCAGTGCACGCTTGAGTACGTTGCTCAAAAACGCACCCTTCACACGAGCATTGTTGGGCTCCAGGCCCAACACAAAGCCCGGCGCGCCGATGCAGAAGAAGTTAATGAGCGTCATCTGGATGGGCTCGAAGGGGTACGGCGGCAGCGCGATACACAGCGCCGCCAGGCCCATCGAGAACAGCGTCTTGGTCAGGAACAGCGACGCCGAACGCTGCAGGTTGTTGATGGAGCGACGGCCCTCGGCCACCACGGCGGGCATCGAGGCAAAATCGTTGTCGACGAGTACGATCTCGGCCACGTTGCGCGCGGCATCGGAGCCGGCCGCCATGGCGACGGAGCAGTCGGCCTCCTTGAGCGCCAGCACGTCGTTGACGCCGTCGCCCGTCATGGCCACGGTGTGCTCGCGGCGCTTGAGCGCCTGCACGAGCTCGCGCTTCTGCTGCGGGGTCACACGACCAAAGACATGGTAGCGGTCCACTGCGGCATCGAGCTTGGCCGGCGTATCGAGCGTCGTGGCGTCCACATAAGCGTCCGCCCCCGGCACGCCCACCACGCGCGCGATCGACGACACCGTACGCGGGTCGTCGCCACTGATCACGTTGAGGGTCACGCCCTGCTCGTTAAAGTAGCCGATGGTCTCGGCCGCCGAGGTACGAATCTCGTCGCGGATGGTCACAAATCCCACGGGCTCGGCCTCGCCCACCATATCCCCATCGGGCGTAAAGCCGTCCACGCGCGCCACCACGAGCACGCGGCAGGTATCGGCAAGCTCGGCCACCCGGTTCTCGACCTGGGCAAACGCACGATCAGAGAGCACAAATTGCGCGGCGCCCATTACGTAGGAGCCCTGCGCAAAAGAAGCGCCGCTCCATTTTTTAGACGACGAGAATGGAATGACCGACAGCGGCTCGGACACCTCGACCGGGCGATCGGCGTAATAGTTGAGCAGCGCCTGGCAGGTCTCGTTGGCATCGGCCGAAGTCGCACGCGCGACGTTAGCCAGCGCAAAATCGAGCACCGTGGTATCGACGGGAACGGCCGCCTCGTCCGAGCCGGCGCCTAGGCTCACGCCCTCAACCGGCAGCGGATACGTGCCCTCGACCTCCATGCGGCCCGACGTGATGGTGCCCGTCTTGTCCAGGCACAGCACGTCGACGCGAGCGAGCGTCTCGATGCAGTAGAGCTGCTGCGCCAGCACCTTGCGGCGGGCCAGGCGCACCGTGGCGATGGCGAGCACCGACGAGGTCAGCAGCACCAGGCCTTGCGGGATCATGCCCAGCAGGGCGCCCACCGTGGACAGTAGCGCCGACGAAGGCACATGACCAGCCAACAGCTCGGAGAAGCACCACGAAAGCGCGCTATCGCCCGGGGTTCCCGCGGCATCCCACAGCTCGCTCACACTCGAGGCAAACAACGCCAAACCGAGCGGGATCATGATGATGCTCGCAAAGCGCACGATGGCGTTAAGCGCGTTCATGATCTCGGAATTGACCTTTTTGACGTACTTGGCCTCGTTATTAATTTTGGCCACGTAGTTGTCGGCGCCGACATGAATCACGCGGGCGCGCAGCAGGCCCGAGTCGATAAAGCTACCGCTCATGAGCTCGGAACCGGGCTGTTTCTTAATAAGGTCGCTCTCGCCCGTCAGCAGGCTCTCGTTCACGAGCGCCTCGCCCGAAACCACCACGGCGTCAGCGGGAATCTGGTCGCCGCGCCCCAGGCGGATGATGTCGTCGAGCACGATCTGGTCCAGGTCGAGCTCCACCTCGGCGCCGTCGCGCACCGCGATGGCCTTCTTGGAGGTCAGCAGCGTGAGCTTATCGACCATCTTCTTGGAACGCATGGACTGAATGACGCCAATAGCGGTGTTCAAGAACACCACGAACAGGAACGTCAGATTCTTAAACGAACCGGTCAAAATGACCAGGAACGCCAAGATCACGTTGATCAAATTGAACAGCGTGCAGAGGTTCTCGATGATGAGCTCTTTGACCGACTTGGTCTTGAGCTCCATGTTGCGGTTGATCTTACCGGCGGCGATGCGCTCCTCGACCTCGGCGGTTGAGAGTCCGCGCTCGATATCCGTTGCTGCCATACCACGTCCCATCACGTCGCGTCGGTATAAGAAAAACCGCCCGGACCATGCGAGGTTCGGACGGTCTTACGTTCGATGGTGCCCCATGTTGGATTCGAACCAACGACCTTCTGCTCCGGAGGCAGACGCTCTAATCCCCTGAGCTAATAGGGCCAACGTTTGGCATTATACCCAAGTGCACCACGGGCTATCAAAATAAAAGAAAAAGCTTTGCAATTACGTGGGAGACGCGGTGCAACGGCCCACTTTAGAAGGCAAAAGCGAGTCAGATAGTATAAACTCTCATGCACCATATATACACGGCTCGCGATGCGGGCCGTTTTTGCAAGGATTATCCATCGAGGTGAGAGGCACACCATGATTGCAATTTTAAAGCAGAGCGCCAGCGACGAGGCCGTCGGCCATATCGTCAGCTGGATTGAGAAAAAGGGCCTGAAGACCGATGTCTCGCGCGGCGAGAACGAGACGATCATCGGCCTGGTGGGCGATACGACCAAGATCGACCCGTTCCTGCTCGAGTCCATGGATGTCGTCGAGCGCGTGCAGCGCGTCTCCGAGCCGTTCAAGCGCGCCAACCGCAAGTTCCACCCCGAGGACTCCGTCATCGACTGCGGCCACGGCGTCAAGATCGGCGGCGACCAGTTCCAGGTCATCGCCGGCCCCTGCTCCGTCGAGGGTGAGAACCTCATCCGCATCGCCCGTCGCGTGAAGGCTGCCGGCGCCACGATGCTGCGCGGCGGCGCCTACAAGCCCCGCACTTCCCCGTACGCCTACCAGGGCATGGGCCCCGCCGGCCTGGACCTGCTG
>USJB01000013.1 GCA_900554905.1 uncultured Collinsella sp.
CCGAGAAAGTCGCGCCCGAAATGCCGTTGGCCCTGGCGTAGGAACTCTCGTACACATCGGTCTCGAACCCTAGGCCATCGGTGACCGAAAGGCCGATCAGCCTGTGCCTTCCGATCCTATTGCTGTCGAATGTGAGGTCAAACCCGTCGATAGACGAGCCTCCGTGATAATAGGCTGACGAAACAGGGCAGCCGTCGTCCGAATTCTCCCAGCCCTGCCGCAGTATGGGGGAAACGGAGCGAACGCCGTCGGCATCGGAGACGGTCCAAGAGATGTGGAAGTCGGCACCGGTTGCGACCTCCCTGCTCGAGAGCGACACGGAGGACACGGTCGGCGGGTTTTGGTCCTCGGGTCCCTCGGTCACCTCATACTCGAGGGGGTCGGTGGTGAAGGACGGACAGTCGAGCCCCTTCTCCTCGGCATACGTCGTGTCGTAGACATCGGTAACCCATCCAAGACTATCGGTCACGCCGAGGCCGATGATCCGGTACCTGCAGGGCCGGTCGCTCGGGGAGGTGGAGATATCGAAGCCCGCGGTCGTGTTGCCGGTCGACGAGAAGGCGAGACGGGAACTGATTCCATGGTCTCCGGTATCGTTTTCGACAACGACTTCGACTATGGGCGTGACGGACCGTACCCCGTCAGGGTCATCGACGCTATAGCCGACATGCAGCGTGGAGCCGGCCGTGACTGTCGTCGCGGATATCGTCACGTTGGAGATGCTGGGCGGGTTCGGGTCCGACGCGGCTAGGGCGGTTGAGGGCAAAGCAAGCGCTACGGTGGCGGACAGCGAGGCGAGCAGGCTAAGCGCGAAGCGCCTGGAGAATTTCAAGGAGGTCATTGGTGGTGCCGATCTTCCATAATTGTTGCAGCGATACCAGTATATCTTTGGCCCATGCTAGCCAGATGTTCTTTCCGTGAACGGCTCGTTAGTTTAGAGACGGCATATGGACGCCTGTCTCGTCCGCGTTTCTCGTAAGGGCGATTATGGGGGCATGAAGAGACTTTCTTGGAACAATCAATTGGGGGTATCAAAGAAATGCTGGACGCCGCCCGATCGCTCAGTGCCTTTGAGGTGAAATGCAGCGCATCGGCTACGTTGTTGAGATCATTCATCGAGCGACACGTCATTCCAGCTGAGGCCACCGTCATGAGGCTTCTGTTCCTACACCCCCGCGATCCCACGCGCGGCGCTCAGCAGCTCGTACTCCCTCTGGCTCCACTGGCGCAGCTCGGCAGCCTCGACGGCGTTGCGGCACAGGTCCAAAAACACCTCGGCTCCCTCGCAGAAACACTCGCGTGCAAAAGCGCCGGATCCGTCCGCAACGCACGCGCCGTCGGCAAAGAGCTTCCAACTAGACGGCTCACGCGAGTCATCTCCGAGAAGCTTGATCTGTAGCACGTGCGGGTCGCCGGCAACGCAGAGCTCTTCCTCGAGCTTCTGTACCGCAAAACGCATCTGGTGGGAGAGACTGCTCTTGACCATGGCCGAGGCGTAGCCGTTCGGCTTGTCCAGAAGATGCATGCGTTTTGGCTGTGCGACCAGGTTGTGGAAGTTGCGCTCGCTGCGCACGGAGAAATTGTCCATACAGGCTCCTTTCATCGATGTTGGCAGGGCCACCGTGCCTCTTGGCCGGTTGGCGTCGGGATCTTGGAGCCAACTCTCTACCCCGACTCTGGATATAACGCGCCCGCTGCTTGCGGGCACGATGGAGTCTATCAGCGCGCGCGGACAAAAATCAACCCCGTGCGGCAATGAGCGTACGGGGTTGATTTGGTCTACGACCCTCAGTTTTCGGCATCTGTTACTCGTCGTCCCCGTCGTTGGGGTCGCCCTTGAGGGTGTTGATGTCCAGGTACTGGTTATCGTCCTCTTTTTGCTGGGTCTCCGACTCCGCTTGGGTGGGGCCGCGGAACAGCTGGAATCCCTCAAACGCAATGACACCGAGCAGGGCAATGATAATGGCGATAAAGGCAACCTTGACTGCCTGCGGAAATTCCGAGAAACGCAGCGCCTTTTCCTCGGCGTAATAATCGGCGAAGCGCTCTTCGCCCGTGCTTTTGGTATACGCCGGCGCGGACGCGGCCTCCGGGTCATATTCCGGTGCGGGCGTGGCAGCGTACGGATCGTTGAGATAATCGCTCGATGCGGTGCCATAATCCTCGGTCTCGATGCGACCGTTGCCAGCATAGCCATCGGAATAATCGGAATATGCCGCATCGCCCTCAGAGTCTGCGGCGCTCGTGTTGGCGGCAAAAAGCGGGTTAACTGGAACATCGAGCGCCGGCATGCCGGTAGAGGTCTCATCCAGATCGGTTGCAGCCCAGGAATCGTAGGCAACCTGATGGGCAACGGGCTCATCGAGCCTTGCGACCGGAGGCTTGCGTGCCGCAGGAACAGGCAACTGCTGGGCGCTGTACATAACGGTGCTGTCGGCCGATTTGCCCTGCGTCGCTGCAGCGAGAAATGCCGCCGTCTCGGACGGGTCGCTTGCGGGGCGGGGAGCGGGCATGGGTGCCGAAGTGGGCGCGGGCGTAGGCGCGGGCGTCGAAACAGGCGACTGTGCAGGAGTCGGCGCAGATGCGGGCTTAGGCGCAAGTGTGGGATCGGGGCTTGACGGGCGAGCCCCGCCGCCCATGAGTTCGTCGGCGGTCCACGGGCGATCATCCATCACGTCGTCAAGGCTTAGCGAAAACAGGTCGTCTTCACCCTCATCGAACATGCGGTGCACATGTCCACCAATTGCCGGAATCAATCCGCGACCGGTGCATGATGCCTTGCTCAACGCCATTCTGTTCCATCCTTTCGAAATACTAATGACATCGATTATATGGAACTTCCCAAGCGGCCCGGTCTTGGATTCGTGCTTTCCAGAACTCGCACCCAAAAGGGGAGGGGCAATCCAGGCGAGTGCCTACTTGTCGCCGGCCGCCGCCTTGGCCTCATTGAGGTAGCTATAGAAGCTGTACTTGGAGATGCCAAAGAACTCGCAGGCGCGCTCGCTCGACTTGGAAATGAGGAAGGCGCCGCGACGGTCGAGGTAGCCAATGGCACGAATGCGCTCGTCTTTGGTCATGAGTGCCGCGGGCTTGCCCACAAACTGCTCGCACTCGTGCAGCAGGTCCTCGAGCAGGTCGCCGATGTTCTTGGTAATGGGCTCGGGCTCGGTATAGCCCGTGCCGCCGGTGCCGGTAAAGGCGTCGAGCGAACGCTCAAAAGCCTTCATAAGCGTAATGTCAAAGTTGATGCCCAAAATGCCGACGGGCTTGCCCTCGTCGTTGCGGATAAAGATGGTAGAGGACTTGAGCAGCTTGCCATCGGTGGTTTTGGTGAGGTATGGCTCGCGGTCGTGCACGTCGGTGGTGCCCTCGTGCATGGACTCAAACACGATATGGCTGGGGCCGTCACCCAGTTTGCGCCCGCTGACGTGGCCGTTTTCGATCACTACGATGGAGTGGTCCACGTCCTCGGTCTCTAGGTCGTGGACGACGACTTCGCAGTTGGGGCCAAATTGGAGCGCCAGGCCGTGTGCTAGGCGCTTGTAAAACTCAATCTGTGCGGGGGTCATGGGTGCCTTCCTAAAAATTAGTTTGGGCACACTTTGCCATAAACCACACTTGACCGCAAACAAATCCATCAACAAGGCAATTCATGACCGTTCGGCGGCGAAAAAGTACCGATTACGGCAACAAACAATTCGTTAGGTATGCCAATCAAAAAGTGTGATAGAACAGTGCTAACAAACTTTTTGTTTGGCATCCACATAAAAGTTCAGTCGCATGAATGGGAATGGGCTGAAACGCGTATGCGGGGGCCGGCAAGAGAGGACTTAAGGAGTTCACCGTATGGCCGATAAGATCCAGTGGGCGGGCAACACGATGCCCAAGAGCGATGACAAGCACTTGGGAATCATGAGCCTCGACCACGTGAAGAAGGCCCGTGCCTTCCACCAGTCGTTCCCCCAGTACACCGTCACTCCGCTTGCCCGCCTGGATGGCCAGGCTGCACGCCTGGGCCTGTCCAACCTGTGCGTTAAGGACGAGAGCTATCGCTTTGGCCTCAACGCCTTTAAGGTCCTGGGCGGTTCGTTTGCCATGGCCAACTACATTGCCGACGAGACCGGCAAGGACGTTGCCGACTGCACCTTCGATTACCTGACTTCCGATCAGCTTGCCAAGGACTTTGGCCAGGCCACCTTCTTTACCGCCACCGACGGCAACCATGGCCGCGGCGTGGCATGGGCTGCCAACAAGCTGGGCCAGAAGGCTGTCGTGCACATGCCCAAGGGTTCCACCAAGCCCCGCTTCGATAACATTGCCGCCGAGGGCGCCACGGTGACCATCGAAGAGGTCAACTACGACGAGTGCGTGCGCATGGCCGCCGCCGAGGCCGACGCCTGCGAGCGCGGCGTTATCGTTCAGGACACCGCCTGGGAGGGCTACGAGAAGATCCCGTCTTGGATCATGGAGGGCTACGGCACCATGGCTTCCGAGGCTGCCGAGCAGCTGCGCGAGATGGCCATCAATCGCCCGACGCACGTCTTTGTCCAGGCCGGTGTAGGCTCGCTGGCCGGCGCCGTGGTGGGCTACTTCACCAACCTGTATCCCGATAACCCGCCCACCTTTGTCGTGGTCGAGTGCGCTCCGGCCGCCTGCCTGTACAAGGGCGCTGCCGCCGGCGACGGCGACCCGCGCATCGTGGACGGCGACATGCCCTCCATCATGGCCGGCCTGTGCTGCGGCGAGCCCAACATTCTGGGCTGGGATATCCTGCGCAACCACGCCACCGCCTTCGTGTCCTGCCCCGACTGGGTCACCGCTCGCGGCATGCGCACCCTGGGCGCTCCCGAGAAGGGCGACCCGCGCGTCATCTCCGGCGAGTCCGGCGCTGTGACCACCGGCCTGGTCGAGACCCTCATGCTCGATCCCGAGTACGCCGAGCTCAAGGAGCTCATCGGCCTGGACAAGACGAGCTCCGTGCTCTGCTTCTCCACCGAGGGCGACACGGACCCCGACCAGTATCGTCGAATTGTTTGGGAAGGCGAATACCCCACTTGCTAATCGTTGGGGCGGAGTAAATAGGTATCGCTCCGCCACCTCACAGGTAGATTCCTTCGTTTGAAAGGTTATGAACAATGGCTAAAGAACTCGATTTCGACGCTATCAAGGCTGCTGCTGAGTCTCATCGTGCTGATATGACTCGCTTCCTGCGCGCTATGATCTCTCACCCCTCTGAGTCCTGCGAGGAGGGTGAGGTTGTTGCCTGCATCAAGGCCGAGATGGAGAACCTTGGCTATGACGAGGTCAAGGTCGACGGCCTGGGCAACGTCATGGGCTTTATGGGCGAGGGCGACAAGATCATCGCCATCGACTCCCATATCGACACCGTCGGCATCGGCAACATCGAGAACTGGGACGCCGATCCCTATGAGGGCTACGAGACCGACGAGATCATCTACGGCCGCGGCGGCTCCGACCAGGAGGGCGGCATGGCTTCTGCTACCTACGCTGCCAAGATGATGAAGGACATGGGCCTCATCCCCGAGGGCTACAAGATCATGGTCGTCGGCACCGTCCAGGAAGAGGACTGCGACGGCATGTGCTGGCAGTACATCTACAACAAGGACGGCATTAAGCCCGAGTTCGTCATTTCCACCGAGCCCACCGACGGCGGCATCTACCGCGGTCACCGCGGCCGCATGGAGATCCGCGTCGACGTTCACGGCACCTCCTGCCACGGCTCCGCTCCCGACCGCGGCGACAACGCCATTTACAAGATGGCCGACATCATCGCCGACGTCCGCGCCCTCAACAACAACGGCTGCGACGAGTCGACCGACATCAAGGGTCTCGTCAAGATGCTCGACCCCAAGTACAACCCCGAGCACTTCGAGGATGCCCGCTTCCTGGGCCGCGGCACCTGCACCGTCAGCCAGATCTTCTACACCAGCCCCAGCCGTTGCGCTGTCGCTGACTCCTGCGCCATCTCCATCGACCGTCGTATGACCGCCGGTGAGACCTGGGAGTCCTGCCTGGACGAGATCCGCAACCTGCCGGCCGCCAAGAAGTATGGCGACGACGTGAAGGTCTCCATGTACATGTACGACCGTCCGTCCTGGACCGGCGAGGTCTACGAGACCGAGGCTTACTTCCCCACGTGGATCAACAAGGAGACCGCTCCGCACGTCAAGGCCCTCGTCGACGCCCACAAGGCCATGTTCGGTGACGAGCGCATCGGCTGCGAGCCCAGCATGGACAAGCGCACCGGTCGCCCGCTGTGCGACAAGTGGACCTTCTCCACGAACTGCGTTTCCATCCAGGGCCGCTACGGCATCCCCTGCGTGGGCTTTGGTCCGGGTGCCGAGTCTCAGGCTCATGCTCCCAACGAGGTCACCTACAAGGACGACCTGGTCACCGCTGCCGCCATGTACGTGGCTGCCCTGAACCTCTACGATCCGAGCCAGGCCGATGGCGACGCCACCGTGTTCCGCGCCGGTCTGACCAACAACAAGATCGATTAGTCCCATTCCTCGATTTTGTTGAGCCGGGGGCCGCTCGTGTCCCCGGCACCCCCTGTTGACTTGGGGCCCGCGGTCGTTATCTCCCATGCTTCCTCAACGGTGGCGGGTCCTCGTCATGGTGTTCTGCATGTTCTGGCCACACGCGCATGCCGGAGCACATCTACTCATTGCGATCGTTTCATCTTTAGAAAGGACATTTCCATGGACGCTAAGTTTACCGAGCTCGTCGAGCAGCTGAACGGCCTCGATTTTAAGGGTATGTACGGCAGCGACTTCCTGCACACTTGGGACAAGACCACCGATGAGCTCAAGGCTCTCTACATCGTCGCCGACGCCCTGCGCGAGCTGCGCGAGAACAACGTCTCGTCCAAGATCTTCGACTCGGGCCTGGCCGTCTCCCTGTTCCGCGACAACTCCACCCGTACGCGCTTCTCCTTCTCTAAGGCTGCCAACCTGCTCGGCCTTGAGCTGCAGGACCTGGACGAGAAGAAGTCCCAGATCGCTCACGGCGAGACCGTCCGCGAGACCGCTACCATGATCTCCTTCATGGCCGACGTCATCGGCATCCGCGATGACATGTACATCGGCAAGGGCGACGCCTACATGGCCGAGGTCTCCGAGTCCGTGCAGCAGGCTTACGAGGACGGCGTTCTGGATCACCGTCCCACGCTCATCTCCCTGCAGTCCGATTCCGACCACCCCACGCAGTCCTCTGCCGACATGCTCTACCTCATCAACGAGTTTGGCGGCCTCGAGAACCTCAAGGGCAAGAAGGTTGCCGTCACCTGGGCCTATTCGCCCTCTTACGGCAAGCCGCTGTCCTGCCCGCAGTCGCTGATCAGCCTGCTGCCCCGCTTTGGCATGGACGTCACCCTGGCTCACCCCGAGGGCTACGACCTCATGCCCGAGGTCGTCGAGCGCGCCAAGGGCTATGCCGCCGAGTCCGGCACCACCTTTAAGCAGGTCAACACCATGGCCGAGGCCTTCGAGGGCGCCGACATCGTGATCCCCAAGAGCTGGGCTCCGTTTGCCGCCATGGAGAAGCGCACCAACCTGTACGCCGAGGGCGACGACGCCGGCATCGCAGCGCTCGAGAAGGAGCTGCTCGCCCAGAACGCCACCCATCAGGACTGGTGCTCCACGACCGAGCTCATGGAGAAGACTGCCAACGGCCAGGACACCATCTTTATGCACCCGCTGCCCGCCGACATCTCCGGTGTCTCCTGCGAGCACGGCGAGGTTAACGCCGACGTCTTCGACATGCACCGCGTGGGCATGTACAAGGAGGCCAGCTACAAGCCGTATGCCATCGCTGCCATGATGTTCCTGCAGAAGGTTGCCGATCCCGCCGCTACCCTCAAGGCCCTCGACGAGCGCAACACCGCCCGTTGGTTCCAGGCCTAAAGCTGGGCTGAGAAATGGCTAAGCGTATCGTTGTCGCCCTGGGCGGAAACGCCCTCGGCGCCAACCTTCCCGAGCAGATGGAGGCCGTCAAGACGACTTCCAAGGCTATCGTCGACCTGATCGAGGAGGGCAACGAGGTCGTCGTCGTGCATGGCAACGGTCCCCAGGTGGGCATGATCGCCAACGCGATGGCTGAGCTCACGCGCTCTAATCCTCAGAAGTACGTTCCCTGCCCCTTGTCCGTTTGCGGCGCCATGAGCCAGGGCTACATTGGCTATGACCTGCAAAATGCGCTGCGCGAGGAAATGCTCGACCGCAATATCGACAAGGGCGTCGCCACCGTGCTCACCCAGGTCGAGGTTGCGGCAGACGACCCGGCCTTTGCCGACCCGGTCAAGCCGATTGGTCCGTGGATGAGCGAGGCCGAGGCCAAGGAGCTGGAGGCCGACCGCGGCTACCAGTTCATCCACGACGAGAAGCAGGGCTTCCGTCGCGTGGTTGCCTCGCCCAAGCCCGTGAACATCGTCGAGCTCGACACCATCAAGTCGCTCGTCGAGTCCAACCACGTGGTGATCTCCTGCGGCGGTGGCGGTATTCCCGTCACCAAGGCCCAGGGCAACCACCTTAAGGGCGCTGCCGCCGTCATCGATAAGGACTTTGCGGCCGAGAAGCTCGCCGAGCAGCTCGACGCCGATGCCCTGATTATCCTGACGGCCGTGGAGAAGGTTGCCATTGGCTTTGGCACCGACCACGAGCAGTGGCTCGACACGCTGACTGCGGCTGACGTAAAGCGTCTGTCCGAGGCCAACGAGTTCGGTCGTGGCTCCATGCTGCCCAAGGTCCAGGCCGCCTCGACGTTTGCCGAGAGCAAGCCGGGCCGCACGGCGCTCATCACGCTGCTCGAGAAGGCGCGTGACGGTCTTGCCGGCAAGACCGGTACCACGTTTACCGGCGACGCTGAGTAGGCATATCTGCACCATTGAGGAGGGTGCCCTGCGTCGCGGGGCGCCCTCCTTTGTGCTATGGAGAGCCAAGGGGCGTTCGCTGGAAAAACGAGCGCATGCCTGTTCCGACGGAGTGTGAGCTTGGTATGGTGGGTATAGCAACTATGGCGTCCAAGGCAGCCAGGGGAGGTTTGCGGAGATGAAACTTGGTTGCGTGATTATGGCCTCGGGCGAGGGCAAGCGGTTTGGCTCTAACAAGATGCTCGCCGATATCTATGGCGAGCCGCTGATTGCCCGGACCATCGATTCGGTTCCCCGGGGCTTTGACGTCGTGGTTTCGACGCGTTGGCCCGAGGTCGCTCAGATTTGCGAGGACAAGCATTGCCCGTGTGTGCTGCACGATGGCGAGCTGCGCAGCGAAAGCGTCCGTGCGGGCCTTTCATGGGGAGTCGAACGCAACTGGAAAGGTTGCCTCTTTTTGCCGGGCGACCAGCCGCTCGTGAGTTCGGGTTCTTTTGAGGCTATGGTTCGTGCGTTTGACGAGTGTGGCCGCAAACATCCGGTGCGTCTTGCGTGCAACGGTGAGCCTTCGAGCCCGGTGCTCTTTCCGGCGGAACTGTTCGATGCACTTATGTGTCTTGAGGGCAAGGACGGCGGCGGTTCGATCCTCAAGGACCGTACCGACGTGGTGCTGGTCGAGGCGCGTGCCTACGAGCTGTGGGACGTCGATACCGCCAAGGGACAGCAACGCATAACGGAGCATATCGCCGCCTGCTCGTATTTTGATCGCGTGGCCAACTGCATCAATCAATAAGGAGCAATTATGATCATCATCAAAAACGGCGCGCTCGTGACGCCCCAGGGGCTTCGCCGCGCCGATCTTGCCATGGAGGGCGATAAGATTGTGCGGATTGCCGCAGCGATTGAGCCGGGCGCCGACGATACCGTCGAGGACGCCGCGGGCTGCTGGGTGTTTCCCGGCTTTATCGACGGCCACACGCACATGCAGTGCTGGACTGGCATGGATTGGACAGCCGATAGCTTTGAAACCGGCACGCGTGCGGCTGCCTGCGGCGGTACGACGACCATCGTGGACTACGCGACGGCTGATCGCGGCGTGACCATGCCCGATGCCTTGGCCGAGTGGCATCGCCGTGCCGACGGAACCTGCACGGCCAACTACGCCTTTCATATGGCACTCGCCGAGTGGAATGAACGCAACCGCGCCGATCTTTCGGCTATGCGCGAGGCGGGCGTATCGTCGTTTAAGACCTACTTTGCCTACGATCATTTGCGCCTGGACGATGCCGAGACGCTCGAGGTGCTCGAGGAGCTCAAGCGTATTGGCGGCATACTGTGCGTGCATTGCGAGAACGGTACGCTGGTGAATGAGCTGCAGAAGCGCGTGTACGAGCAGGGGATTCATGGACCCGAGGGGCATGCGCTCAGCCGCCCGGACGTGTGTGAGGCCGAAGCCGTGAGCCGCCTGCTGTATCTGGCGCACCTGGCCGGCGACGCCCCAGTCAACGTGGTGCACCTTTCGACCAAGTTGGGGCTCGAGGCCATTCGTGCGGCCAAGGCGCGCGGGCAGAAGAATATCTATGTCGAGACCTGCCCTCAGTATCTGATGCTCGACGACACCTGCTATCTGGAGCAGGGCGAGGACGGCTTTGCGGGCGCCAAGTACGTGATGAGCCCGCCGCTGCGCCATGCCGGTGACCGTGCCGCGTTGCGCGAGGCGCTTGTAGCCGGCGAGATCGATACGATTGCAACCGATCATTGCAGCTTTAACCTGCACGGGCAAAAGGACCGCGGGCGCGACGACTTCCGCGCGATTCCCAACGGCGGGCCCGGCGTGGAGCATCGTCCCGTCGCGATTGTCACGAGCTTTGAGGGCCAGCTGGGCCCCGAGGACCTCTGCCGCTTGATGAGCGAGAACCCGGCGCGCGTTTTTGGCATGTATCCGCGCAAGGGCTGTCTTGCCGAGGGCTCCGATGCCGACGTGTGCGTGTGGGATCCCAAAGCGCGTTGGACGATCAGCGCCGCGACACAGCATCAGGCCGTGGACTACACGCCGCTCGAGGGCTTTGAGGCACATGGCCGCGCCAAGGCCGTGTTTGTGAACGGCGTGCTGGTGGCGCGCGATGGCGAGCCCACCGGAGCCCAACCCGGCCGCTACGTGCCCCGCTAGCAGCAAAGATGCCGTGTCCCCTCCTCAGTTGCGGTGAAATACGGACTGTTTGCGGCCGTCGGGCGGCCAAACAGTCCGTATTTCACCGCAACTGAGGAGATGGGGCCGGCTACTTGAGGCTGCTGGCGACGACGGGGCGGTCGAGAGCTGCCTCGAAGCGGTCGGCCATCGTGGGGTCGCTGAGCGTGTCGACTTGGTTGAGCATGACGCGTGCGGTGCTGAGTTTCAGCGCCTGCATCTCGGCATTGAGCACCTGGGCGACGCGCTCGGGCGTGGCGATGTCGGTGAGCTCGCAGCCGCAACGCTCGCAAAAGAGCTCGGGGCGGTGGACGGCTTCGTTGATGGGCTTGCTGAGTCCCGAGGCGCCGACGAGCCAGATGACGTTGGCCGTGCCGGCGGGAATTACCGGCTCCCAGGCGGCATGCGCCTTGAGCGGGAGTCGCTTGCTACCGTCTGCCTCGGCCAACACATAGTCAAAGCGCTGTGCCAGCCCGCCGAGTGGCTCGGCGGGGGCGGAGAGCTTGCCTGTCTCCGGGTCCAAGACGCCTGCCTGGCAGATGCCTCCGCGTGCAAGGCCCGCGCAGGCCTCGCAGGTGCAACCGGGGACATGCGAGGCGCCCGGCTTCCAAGGCGCGGCGTCCAGGCGACGATTCGACCCGTCCCATGGCACGCCGGCAACGGGAAGCATATGCGTGGTGGTGCAGAGGAGCACGCGGCCGCCAGCGCGCATGAGCTCAAGACCCAGCGTTTTGAGCAACGTCGACTTGCCGCCGCTGCCGATAATCGCGGTAATGCCCGGCTCGATCCTGAGCGCCGAGGTAAGATTGCCGCTAACCGTTTCCATCTGTTCACCGCCGTATAATACTGTGATAATAAATAATCATCAGAGTAGCGGTCGAACCGCTTTTGCTCTGCTCAAACCGTAGCACAGGGAGGTGCCCCGGGAATGCTCGTTTATGTTCGCGGCGCCGGCGATATCGCCACGGGTGTCGCCGCTCGCTTGGTGCACGCCGGCGTGTCGGTCGTTATGGCCGATATCGCGGTTCCCACGTGCATCCGCCGCACAATCAGTTTTTGC
>USJB01000014.1 GCA_900554905.1 uncultured Collinsella sp.
TCGGAGTTCGATGGAGATTCGTTTACTCGGACAAAACCGAGTCGGTTCTGTCCGAGTAAGTTTGAATAGTGAACCGAAGTTGTAATGTCCGCATGGCGATGACGAATATGGTTTTCATAATGACAGATATAGTTGACATTGTCTGATATATGCAATATATTTCTGTCATGTTGCAACGGATATCTGTCCATTACTACGAAAGGAAATCCATGCCGGGCAAAAAGAACCTACGCATGAAGGCGGCGCGCGCGGCGGTTGGCCTTTCGCAAGCTGACTTGGCCGAGGCCGTGGGCGTTACGCGCCAGGCCTGATCGAGGCGGGCGGCTACAACCCCACGCTCAATTTGTGCGTGGCAATCTGTAAAGCGCTACGCGTTACGTTGAACGATCTGTTTTGGGAAGACGGGATCGACGTCGACCCTAACGCTCTTTAGGAGTCCACTATGAAATTTGAAGATCTGAAAATCGTGCAAAAGTGGCGTGAATATGCCGGCCCAAAGGATGAGCGCCTGGAGGCTGAGAGCGCGAAGATCTACAAGATTGGTTTCGTGCTGCTTTCGTTTGGCATGTTGATGATATTTTTCTACCAGTTTATAGCTCGACAGGTTGCGTGGGTTCACAGCGACGCCAGTGAAATGCCGCATGGTTTTGCAACGCCGTTCGAGGCAGCCATGTATTTGTGGCTCGTTCTCGTGATGTTGATTTGCGCAGGACTGCAAACGCGGAAGGGCTATGTCGATACCAATCGTTTTGGGCAAACCGAGCATCTTCCTGTTGGATATTTCCTGCTTCTCAGCGGTCTTAGCGGCGCCGCGTTCGCGCTTGTTATTGCCGCAATGCGCTGTATCGCTGAGGCGCAGATCGTACCGCTCGAAAGCGTCTTTTGGTTGGCGAACCTGGCCACGGGCGTGTTCTGCGGTGCGACGATTTTCGCGGCCACGTTTGCTGGCCTGTGCGCAACGTTTTTCACGGCGAAAAGACGCCGTGCCAAGCTCGAGGCAGAACTCGACTCCTCTGACGACATCTAATTCGCAACGGGCTGGCTCTGGGTATCCAGAACCAGCCCATTTGATGTTCGATGAGCCGAGCTGGCGTCTCTCGCAAAGGTAACTGAGAGCTGGTGAGGCTTATCAGAATTGACCTTATTAGCGGTATCGGTTTCGAGCGCCGTGCGGCGGGCGCTGTAGGCGATGAGGCCGGCGCCTGTCGCGGCGAGTGCTGCAGCAGCTGTCGTCAGGGGGACGTTGCTGTCTTTGTGAGAAGGTGCCCCGTGGCGGTAGTGCCGTTCGATGGCCAAAATGTCCAATTTGAGTGCGCGAAAGCGTCAGGCCCCCGGAGCGCTTTCGATGCGCCGGGCAGTTTGGCCGCTAGCGCAACATGTGGGCAATCAGCTCGGCGCGAGTTCCGATACCAAGCTTGGCATACACTCCTGATAGGCGGTTTTTAACGGTGCCCGGCGATACTCCCATGTGGCGTGCGATTTCAGCGTTGGTCCATCCGCGGCAGGCGAGCATGGCCATGGTGAACTCCGTGGTCGTTAGATCGTCGGCAACGTCCTCGCCCGAATCGGGGTTGTGGATGCGCCGCCAGCCGTAGCTGAAGCGGTAAGTGATCTCGATGATGCGTGCGAAATCGTCAGGGTATTGCGATTTTAGGCATGCCTCGATGAGTCCCTGCAAAAGGCCGTGATGCTCGCCAATGAGCTCAATAAGGCCGTCGGGACGCGCAATGTCCCAAGCGGCTCCGAAGTGTGCCTTTGCGGTGTCGATGTCCTTGAGGCTCATGCAGGCCATGGAAGCCGACAGGTGCAGGAACAGCTCCGAGATGGGATAGCTTCCCTGTTTCATGATCAGGGCGTTTTCCGCCATGCCCAGACTGCGGCCATATTCGCCGCGCAGGTACAGGGCATGCGCCATCACGTAGCTGGCGAACAGGCGCAGGCCTTCGGGCAGATGCGCCGCAAGCGGATAAAACTCTTCGGCGGAATGCGGGGAAGGCAAGTGCAGCAGGACGCTCGCGGCCGAGGCGAACAGGATATGCGTGGCGTGGACGGCGGGCGATTCCTCGTCAGTTGGCGTATCGAGGATGCCAGCAAGGCACCGGCGGGCGTCGGCGATACGGTTGAGCGACAGACTGGCGTATCCGCAGATAAGGCATGCGGAATAGCGCAGCGCGGGATCGGTGGCGTCAAGATAGGGGCGCGCCGTCTTGGCGGCGAGGGTGGCCTGTCCGCGAAAGTACAGCGCTTCTGCCGTGGCAATGGCGCGCGAATCGGGGTCGGAAATGCCTGCAACCGCAGCGTCAATCTGCCCCGGCACAAAGGCAGTGCACATCAACGGCATGGGAATGCGCGGGTAGCCATCGCAGTCCATCTTCCATCTCCCATCAGGTGGCAACAATGCAGCAATTGTACTCCTGTTGCTCGGGACCCCTTTCGTTTTACTGTTCGGTTAACGCTGCGGATCGTTTTGGAAGGTTTACGAGCATGGTAGTCCCGTTCTCGAAACTTGTTTCGACCTCTACTGTGCCACCGTGAAGCGCGGCAATCTCCCAAACAAGCGCTAGCCCGAGTCCTGCGCCGCCGTATGCTCTGCTGCGGGATTTGTCTAGACGAAAGAACGGCTGGAAGATGCTCTCTCGGTACTGCTTGGGTATTCCCGGGCCCTCATCTTTGACTCGCAGGAGCACGTGGCTGTTGCTGCCGCTGATGGAGACGTTGACAGTCGAGCCGGGACGGCTGTAACGGATGGCGTTTTCGACCAGGTTGAACACCAGCCGATAGAGGAGCGCATCGTTCCCGATTACTAAAGCGTCTCCAGCACAATTGAGGGCTATGCCCTTATTCTCGGCAAGTGGCGCAAGGTCGGTGAGGACCTCTTCGGACAAGGGACCAAGTTCAACATCGTCCCCGCAAGGAACGCTGCGGAGCTCACTCATCTCGAGCAATACCTTGGTCATTCGAGACATGCGCTCGGTTTGTTCTTGTAGCAGGCCGAGCAGCTCGGCTGTTTCGGGTTGCAAACCGGAGTGCTCGGAGATGAATAGCTCAATCTGTGCTTGCATAAGGGCGAGCGGGGTGCGCAGCTCGTGTGCGGCGTTGCCGGTAAACTGACGCTGTGCAGAGAACCCTTCGCCAAGACGGGCGATCATGTCGTTGAAAGAGGCGCTGCATCGTTGCAGCTCGGTGGGCGCATCTTCACTGAGCCTGATTTCGCTTAGGTTGTCAGGCTGCACACGCTCAACCTGGGCTGCAAAAGCCCGTAGCGGTTTGAGTGCACGGCCGCTCACAAAGTATGCCAGCACGCCGCCAAGGAGTGTGACTCCAGCCGTGATGTACCAAGCTGTCGTGCCAAAAGATTCCTGTGCGTCGTTTACGACGATCGTGACCTTGTCATCGGGGGTCGCTTTCGTTGGGTCGAACACCTGGGGCGAATCCGCGCCGGCAGCGTTAAAGGCCGAGATGTCACTGCCGATAGCATCCATGTAGCGCATGCCCGTATAGCCGACCAGGCAGTTCGTCAGCACGCATGCTGCACACGTGAGCAGTGCCGTCATAATCGTTATGCGCCATTGCAGCGAAAGCCTTTTCATTCGCTATCCTCCATAACGTAGCCCTCTCCAATCCGATTGCGAATCGGGTCGTATCCCAAAGCGCTGCGCAACTTTTTTCGGAGCGACGAGATGTGAACGCGGGTTGCGTTGCTAAAGCTGTTCACGCTGCTATCCCAAACGTGCTCGATAAGCTCCTCTTGACTTACCGGACGCCCCTGATTAAGCATCAGGTATTCCAAGATTCCCGTTTCCTTGCGCGTAAGAGATAAAGCCTCGCTGTCCACGGAGGCGATGCGCGCCTTGGCGTCAAAGCGGAGCTTTCCGCAGGTTAAAACTATGTCGCTTTGTGTAAAGCGTCTGAGGGTAAGGCTGCGGATTCTTGCCGCAAGCTCGTCCAGATGAAACGGCTTGGTGAGGTAATCGTTGGCGCCGGCATCGAGTCCGGCGACTTTATCGGATACTTCGCCACGCGCGGACAGAATCAGTACCTTGGTCTCGCAGTCGGTTTTCCTAAGTTCCCTGAGTACGGTCATGCCGTCGATACGGGGAAGATTGAGGTCGAGTATCACGAGGTCGAAGGCCTCGACGTCCAGTAGGTCGAGCGCCTCCTGTCCGTCGTGACAGCAGTCGACGCTGTACGCCAAGTTTCGCAAGCTGCGCGCGATTGCATCGCACAGTGCTCGCTCGTCTTCGACGATCAAAATACGCATAACAGTCTCCTTGCACATTTCAAATCGCGCTTAACACGGATTTTATAGTCGATATGGTCCAATAGGTCGCGTGACGAAAGGAGTGGTCAAGTTGTTCAAAGCGATAAAACCTGTAATGCAGGTTACGTTGCTGATCGTCGGTGTGGCCATGGTGTGCTTTGGCGTTATGCGTGGCGAGGCGGATGCCGTGCTGGCCAAGGCGATTAGGCTGTGCTTGGAGTGTATCGGAATTGGATAAAAGAGAAAACACTGCGTCGCATGTTTTGGCCCGATTTCGCGGATTCATTCAGGCGGCGGCGACGCTCGTCACCAACATTCACCTGCCAAACTTTGCCAAAGGCGGCATCTATCAGGGCGCGGGAAAAACAGTCTGCGTACCTGGACTTAATTGCTATTCGTGCCCCGCGGCATCGGGTGCGTGCCCCATCGGGTCGTTCCAGTCGGTGGTAGGTTCATCCAAGTTCAACTTTTCTTACTATGTTACCGGTACGCTCATTTTGCTCGGCGTGCTGCTGGGTCGCTTTGTATGCGGGTTTTTGTGCCCGTTTGGCTGGCTGCAGGAGCTGCTTCATAAGATTCCCGGCAAAAAGTTCTCCACGAAAAAGCTCAAGCCGCTCACGTACATCAAGTACGTCGTGCTGCTGTTTGCCGTGGTGCTGCTGCCCGTCTTGGTGGTCAACGATGTGGGGATGGGGGACCCGTTCTTTTGCAAGTACATCTGTCCACAGGGTGTGCTCGAGGGCGCCATTCCGCTGGCCATTGCCAATGCCGGCATTCGATCTGCGTTGGGACATCTCTTTACTTGGAAACTTGCCGTTCTCATTGCCGTGGTAGTGCTGAGCGTTTTGTTCTACCGCCCCTTCTGCAAATGGATTTGTCCACTCGGCGCATTCTATGCGCTCATGAATAGGGTGTCCTTGTTGGGGATTCAGGTTGACGCGTGCAAATGTGTCTCGTGCGGCAAATGCTCAAAGGTTTGTCAGATGGACGTTGATGTGGTCCGCGCGCCCAATCATGCCGAATGTATCCGGTGCGGAAAGTGCATCGGGGCCTGTCCCGTCGATGCCATCAGCTATCGCTATGGCCTGGATGTGTCGGCGGAAAAGCTCCCCTTGACCGCCGATAAAAAGTAAACAAGCTTCGACAAAACGGAGGAATGACTATGAAGCTTTCTAAGATTGCGGCCCTGTTTATGGTGCCGGTATTGGCCTTGTGCCTTGTGGCATGTTCGGCGCCCGGTGGCAATGCGAGCGAATCTGCGAGCTCCGATCCTAAGATCGCAGAACTCACTGCGCAGAAGCCGGCCAATGCCGACGAGGCCGCCGAGCTGTATGCGAAGCTCATGCAGAAGGAGAACGAGATCTTTTCGAGTGATAACGCGCTGTGGGAAAAGGTATTCAATGCGGCAAATAAAGACTCGGCAATGATTGAGGACGGCAGCAATTACGGCGATTTCCTGCTCAAGACCATCGACGGCGCCAAGGATGAGTTCACGGCGGATGAGCTTAAGACACTCAAGGCCGGTGCACAGCAGATCAAGGAGATCGAGGACAAGCTCGAGAGCCTGGAGAAGGAGTTCCCCGGCTGTGGAAGCACGCCGAGCGCAGGCGAGAGCGTCGACGCTTCGACCGCTGGCATGACGGCTGGTGCCAATGCTTCGAGCGAGGTGACGAAGTTCCCCAGCTAAGGACCTGGATGGCAACGACGTGAACAGCGACGAGCTGTTCTCTAAGAACAAGGTCACCGTCATGAACTTCTGGTTCACTACTTGCAAGCCGTGCGTGGGCGAGCTGGGCGATCTTGAGAAACTGAATCAGGAGCTTGCCAAGAAGGGCGGCCAGGTCGTGGGCGTCAATTCCTTTACGCTCGATGGCAACAAGGGCGAGATTGCAGATGCCAAGGACGTGCTGAGCAAGAAGGGCGTGACATATAAGAACATCTGGTTCAAGTCGGATAGCGAGGCCGGTAAGTTTACGTCAAATTTGTTCTCGTTCCCGACAACGTATGTCATCGATCAGAATGGCAACATCGTAGGGGATCCAATCGTGGGAGCCATCAGCTCCGCCGAGCAGCGCGCAGCACTCGACAAGCTTATCGACCAGGCGATTGCGAATAGCGAGCAGTAAAAACGCGTAAAGCATGGCGATGATCGTGCACCGCTGTGCGAAGTAGTCCGCTACCTTTCAAGATAAGCTCCACCATATAGAGGTCCCGCTCGGGACCTCTTCTTTTGGACGTCGTCCCGTTCGTTTTTTGATGCGGTTCCCTACATTCCTCACTTGCACCGGTAAAAAATGGGGATAGAGTAGGACAAACGCGTCGAATACGAACGGCGGAGGAGAGCGGGCAGGGTGCCTGCGCAGGAGAGGTTGCCGTCCATGCTGGAGCTCAAAGGTATTTGCAAAAGGTACGTTACGCAGTCGTTTACGCAGGTGGCGCTCGACAGCGTAAGCCTGGCTTTTCGCGATAACGAGTTCGTGGCCATTCTGGGTCCCTCGGGCTCGGGTAAAACCACGATGCTCAACGTTATCGGTGGGCTTGATCATTTCGATTCCGGCGACCTGCTCATCGACGGCATCTCGACCAAGGACTTTCACGATCGCGATTGGGATGCCTACCGCAACAACCGCATCGGCTTTGTGTTCCAAAGCTATAACCTCATTCCGCATCAGACCATTTTGGAAAACGTGGAGCTGGCGCTCACGCTCACGGGCGTGGGACATGCCGAGCGCCGCCAGCGTGCGCGCGAGGCGTTGGAGAAAGTCGGCTTGGGCGAGCACGTTAACAAGCGCCCGAGCCAGCTTTCGGGCGGGCAGATGCAGCGCGTGGCCATCGCCCGCGCCCTGATAAATGATCCTGAGATCGTTCTTGCCGACGAGCCGACCGGCGCTTTGGATTCAACGACATCCGTACAGGTCATGGACCTGCTCAAGGACGTGGCGCGCGACCGCCTGGTCATCATGGTCACGCACAATCCCGAGCTGGCGTACCAGTACGCCACGCGCATCGTTAACCTGGCGGACGGCAAGATCACCGACGATTCCGATCCCTTCGATGCTGCCAAGGCCGCGCGCCGCGAAGCCAAGCCTACGCGCAAAACCTCGATGAGCTTTGTGACGGCGCTGGGGCTTTCTGCTCGAAACCTCATGACCAAGAAAGGCCGTACGGCCATGACTGCCTTTGCGGGCTCGATTGGCATTATCGGTATCGCGGCGATTCTGGCGCTGTCCAACGGCGTAAACGGCTACATCAAAAAGGTCGAGGAGGATACGCTCTCGAGCTACCCGCTCACCATCTCCAAGCAGGATTACGACCTGTCGTCCATGATGGGCGGACAGGGGGCCACGGATGATGAGGCGTCCAACGGCGGGGATTTGTCCGACGGTACCGGTGGCAAAGCTAAGGGAACCGATAAGATTCCCGTGGTCACGGCCGTAAAGGATATGTTTGCGAGCGTTAAGTCCAATGACATGACGAGCTTTAAGGCATGGCTCGATGCCGGTGGCGACGGCATCGATAAAGAAGTCAACGCCATTCAGTACGGCTACGGTGTATCGCCGGTTGTCTATCGTGCCGGCAAGGGCGATGAGAAGCCTGTCCGGCTGGTGCCCAACGCCATGACCGAGGCCATGAGCGGAGGCGCAAGTTCGGCGGCAACGGTGAGCATGGAATCCATGGGAACCTCGGTCTTTAACGAGATGATCGACGACCAGAGTCTGCTCGACAGCCAGTACGATGTCGTCGCCGGTCATTGGCCCACGTCTGCCAACGAAGCCGTGATGGTGCTTTCGAGCCGCGGTACGGTGGGCGACTACACGCTCTACAGCATCGGTGCGCTGGATATCGATGAGCTCAACGACCTGGTTAACAGTGCTATGACGGCCGACGGTGGGGTCGAAACGCCCGAGACCGGTACCGACTTTACCTACGACGATGCGCTGTCTACCACGTTTAAGGTGCTGTCGCCGGCTGATGCGTATCGCAAAAACGAAGAGACCGGCATATGGACCGACATGTCTGGTGATGCCGACTTTATGGCCGCCAAGGTTGCCGACGGTATCGACGTGCACATTGTGGGCGTGGTGCGACCCAACGAGACCGCCAACGCGAGCGCGTTGTCCCCGGGCATTGCCTACACGCATGCGCTGACTCGCCAGCTTATGGAGCGCGCCGCCGATTCGCAGATTGTGCAGGAGCAGCTTGCTCACCCCGAGATGGATGTCTTTACGGGCAAAACCTTCGACGAACTGCAAGGCGAGGCCAAACAAGGCGTGGATCTGAGCAGCATGTTCAGCGTGGACGAGGCGGCGCTCAAGAGCGCGTTCTCGTTTGATGCGTCTGCACTCTCGGGTGCGGCCGGCGGTATGGACCTTTCTGGCATCGATCTGTCGGGGCTGGACATTGACCTTTCGGGCGTTGGCAAGGACATCGACTTCAGCGACATCATGGCAAAAGCGCCAACCCCAGATTTCTCGGGTATCTTTGACGGTCTGGAACTCACGCCCGAGCAAATGCAGCAGGTGGGAACGCTTGCCAACCAGCTGTTTGAGGGCTTTTTGCAGTCTGATCAGTTTAAGGCGCTGACACCCGATGATCTTAAGGACGCGTCAAAGCTCTCTGCCGCATTCTCGACGTATCTTGAGAATGATGACACAGCTCAGCAAATCCTGGCCCAGCTCAAAGCGCTCGGCGGCGATGCCCTGGCCGAGCGTCTGCAGCAGGTGATGAGCGACTATGTGCAAAAGCAGCTGGCTCCGTATCTGCAGCAGGCTATGGATCAGGTGATGAAGGCAATCAGCGAGCAGATAGCGTCGACGGTATCATCCCAGCTCAAGGCGGGCGCGGCAGGGCTTATGGACCAGATGGCGACGCAGATGTCTTCGAGTTTTGCCAACCTGGCGAGCGCCATGCACGTGGATGCGAGCGCCTTTGCTCGTGCCATCCATTTCAACATGGACGCCGAGGACCTGAGTTCGCTCATGATGAGCTATGCCAAGGCTTCGAAGCTCACCTACGACAACAATCTGACCACGTTGGGCTATGCGGATGAGGCAGACCCCATCTCGGTTAAGATTTTCCCGCGCGACTTTGAGGCCAAGGAGCGCGTACTCGATCACATCGATGCGTACAACAAGCAGGTCAAAGCTGCTGGCCACGATGATCGGGCAATTTCGTACACAGACTACATGGGCATCATCATGGGTTCGGTGACCGACATCGTGAACACCATCAGCTTGGTGCTCATCGCGTTTGTGAGCATCAGTCTGGTCGTGAGCTCCATTATGATCGGCATCATCACCTACATCAGCGTGCTGGAGCGCAAAAAGGAGATTGGCATCCTGCGTGCGATCGGCGCGTCGAAGCGTAACGTGGCCAACGTATTCAATGCCGAGACCTTTATCGAGGGCCTCATCGCCGGCGTCTTTGCCATTGTCGTCGTGGTGCTCGTGAGCTTTCCGGTTAATACCTGGGCGCTTGCTGCCAAACAGGTGCCCAATCTGATGAGCCTGCCCGTGCAGGATGCGCTGGTGCTCATTGCAATTTCGGTGTTACTGACGGTCGTTGCCGGCCTGCTGCCTGCCCGCAGCGCATCCAAGAAGGACCCCGTCGAAGCCCTGCGCTCCGAATAATGCGACAAAGGGATAGTCCCTTTGTCACGTTCGTTGATATGAGAGAAGAGTAGATGATTCTATCGTTGGCCCCCATGGAGGGGATTACCGGGCATGTGTTCCGTCGCGTGCATGCGGAGTGCTTTGGCGCGCTCGATTGTTATTACACGCCGTTTTTGCCGCCGCCGCGGGTGGGAAACCGCTTTGGCGGCAAGGCGTTTAAGGAGATCGATCCTGCCAATAACCAGGGGCTCAACGTAGTGCCTCAGCTGATGTCCAAGAACGCGGACGAGTTTGTGTGGGCGGCGCAGGTGCTCGCCGACATGGGCTATCGCGAGGTCAATCTCAACTTGGGTTGCCCCTCGGGGACGGTTGTTGCCAAGGGCAAAGGATCGGGCTTTTTGCGCAACTTGGACGAGCTTGAGGTGTTCTTGAGTGACGTGTGTGAGCGCTCTCCGCTGCCGGTATCGGTCAAAACCAGGTTGGGGTTGGAGAGCGACGACGAATACGAGCGCGTACTCGATCTATATTGCCGCATGCCGCTGGCAGAGCTGATCGTGCATCCGTGCGTGCAGAAGGACCGTTATGCGGGCTCGCCGCGCAAAGAGTTTTATGGCGAGACGCTGGAACGTGCGCCGTTTCCGGTGGCATACAACGGCGATATTTTTGATCTCGAGGACATGGATGCGCTGGTGGAGGCCTATCCCGGCACGCGCCATGTGATGCTGGGGCGCGGCCTGCTCGCGAACCCCGCTCTGGCCCGTATGGTCAACGGCGGCCCTGCTGCCACGACAGCCGAGCTGCAGCGTTTCCATGACACGCTGTTTGCTGCCTATGCAGAAGAGATTGGCGGCAATGCAGTCTTTCGCATGAAGGAGTGGTGGTTCTACGCCAAGTGCGCTTTCGCCGACCCCACTACCGTCCACAAGATCGTACGCAAGACCAAAAAGGTCGACGAATATCGCGCTGCCGTCGAGCGCGTCTTTCGTGAACAGCCGCTTGCACCCACAGCTCGCTTCCACGGCTAACTAGTCATCGGGGGCGTTCTTTAACGACTGGTCATTTAAGGACGTCCCCAACGACTATGTAGCAAAAAGCTGTACACCAGCATCCAAAGATGTCGAAAAATGTCGACTTTGGATGCTGGTGTACATGTTTGGGTCCGACGGGGGAGCGGGCCTAGGCAATCAGTGCATCAAGTGTAATGAGCTCTCTGAGCCGCTCCGTGCATGTTTGCCCATGGCGTTTGGCTTTTTCGTCAAACGCCTCAAGAATCGATTCGCCCACACGTGCTGATATAACGACGCTCGGCTCATCGGAGATTGGTGGCCTTCCCAACTTGATGGTGCGACCTTTCGGCCACTCATCTTTTTCGTATGCCTCCGCGGCCTTTTCCAACTCTCCGGGGGCAAATCCGATTATCTTTTCGAGTTGCTTAGCGTCCATAGCGCCTCCTATCGATCGGCATAATGTCGAGCACAGGTCAACGGATACTCTTTTTGTATACAGTTTTGTAGACAAAAATACAAACAGTTTATCAGGCTAATTAGCTTGTTTTGACCCGCGTGTTCGATAGGAAATGAGCATTGACGGCTTCGATACTCCTTTGCTTTTCAGCCTGGAATTTGGATGCTCATTGAACTTCCGGAGGGGAGCGCTTTATTAAGCTATCGAGATTCTGGGCAGGAGCTCTCACTGGTCTTCGATAATGGGACCAGCTTAATTCGCGACACAGTGTGTCGCGAATGGGAGTAGTCGTTAGGTGTCCTTCAATGGCTAGTCATACAAGAACGTCCAAGTGCCGGATTTTGTCATTTAGTGTCGTTCTTAGCGACTATTCTGGAGGGTCGTGGTCAAAAAAGGGCAAATATGAGTACTGTTGCCATTATGGTTGCATTTATTTTGCTATAAATAGTAGCTCCTGATGAGATTTGTTCCCATTAGGAGCTACTTTTATTAAACATATGAGGAGAAATAGCGTCGTCTACGGACGTATGGAACGTTGAATAGTTCCTGAAGTGATCAAAATCGCTGCTACTAAACAGGTAGCAGTACTCATATTTGCCCTTTTTTGACCACAGCCCTCTCGGAAACCTTTCCAGAGGCGTCAAACAGCCATAATCCAAAGGTCGCCTCAAACAATTAGCCGGTTAAGAGCGTCCATGACTACCCGCAAAAACTGTACGCCAGCATCCAAAGATGTCGAAAAATGTCGACTTTGGATGCTGGTGTACATGTTTG
>USJB01000015.1 GCA_900554905.1 uncultured Collinsella sp.
TGTCCATCCTCGCAGTATCCGGTTCTCAAGGTGCACGCCTGCGCTGGTTCCCGGTTCCACCGGGCCGCGCGGCAAGGAGATATATTGCCAGACCGCGAAGCTCTGTGGGACGTCAATTCCACTCTTCACAAGTCCTACACAACATATTGCTTTCTATAGGTAATAGAAAGACTGGTGCGGATCTTCCGCACGTATCAGATGATGACCCTTTGGTTCAGGAACATATAGAGATCGGTCACCTGTAAGTGTTTATCTACCCGCGCTTTTAGCAATGTAAACCGCGCTTCAGATAAAAAGAGGGAGCGCCGCGCACAACGCGACACTCCCCTAGCGATTCAAGAGAATCTATTAGGCCTCGAGAGCCTTCTTGGCGATGGTAGCCAGCTCGTTGAAGGACTCGATGTCCTCGTAAGCCATCTGAGCCAGGACCTTGCGGTCGAGCTCGATGCCGGCAACCTTCAGGCCGTGCATGAACTGAGAGTAAGAGATGTCGTTCAGGCGAGCAGCAGCGTTGATACGGGTGATCCAGAGAGAACGAATCTCGCGCTTCTTGTTGCGGCGATCACGATACTGATACTGCAGGGAGTGCTGGACCTGCTCTTTAGCATGCTTGTAAGTACGCGAAGCGGCACCGTAGTAACCCTTCGCACGGTGCATAACGGTACGGCGCTTCTTCTTGGCGGCAACAGCGCGCTTAATACGTGCCATGTTCTATCAACTCCTAGACGGTAAAACGAAAAACGGGAACGCGAACTTAGGCGAGACGCGACTTGATGACCTTGCGGTCGGCAGCGGCGATCTCGGTCTCCTGACGGAAGCCACGCTTACGCTTGGTGGACTTCTTGCTCAGGATGTGGCTCTTGAAAGCCTTGGCGCGCATAAGCTTGCCGGTACCAGTCTTGCGGAAACGCTTCTTGGTGCCGCTGTGGGACTTCATCTTAGGCATGAAATACTCCTTAATCGGTTACAGAACACTAGTTACTTGGTATCGCTTGCCGCTTTATCCTCATCGAAGGCGCCCTTAATCGGGGCGAGCAGCATAAGCATGTTACGGCCTTCCATCTTAGGCTTGGACTCGACCGTAGCGTAAGGCTTGAGATCCTCGGCGAGACGCTCGAGAACGTTAAGACCCTGCTCCGGGTGAGCCATCTCGCGGCCGCGGAACATGATGGTGATCTTAACGCGTGCGCCCTTCTTGAGGAAACGCAGAACGTGGCCCTTCTTGGTCTCGTAATCGCCAACGTCGATCTTGGGTCGGAACTTCATTTCCTTGACCTCGACCTTAGACTGGTTCTTACGAGCGGCCTTGGCCTTCATGGCCTGCTGGTACTTGAACTTACCGTAGTCCATGACCTTGCAGACCGGCGGCTCCGCGTTGGGAGCGATCTCGACCAGGTCGAGACCCTGATCGTCGGCGACGCGCTGGGCATCGCGGATGGCGAACAGGCCGAGCTGAGAGCCATCGACGCCAATCAAACGGCACGAAGATGCAGTGATCTCGTCGTTGATGCGGGTGTCATCAGACTTAGCTATTTTCCCTACCTCCATTCATAAAAAAATAACCCGGCGCTTCTCAGCAACCAGGTCGTACACATAGAGTTCCTCGATTTGAGGAAGGGAATCTAAGTTGTATGACCAGTCAGCTGCTCATTGGCGCCAAAAGGTGGGAACCCTCGGGTTCCTCTTTAGGGCATTGCGGGAACAACGCCTTGCGAATAATAACACGTACAGCGCGTTATCACATTACGTACACGAAAAAGGGGGCCGCAACCCCCTTGAACGCTCACTTGCATGTATGGTGCCCGAGGCGAGACTCGAACTCGCACGTTGTTGCCAACGGTGGATTTTGAGTCCACTGCGTCTGCCAATTCCGCCACTCGGGCACGTAATGCGTGAGTTAGTTTATCACAGCTTTCTACCGATTAGTCCGAAAATGGAACTTCGAGCATTTCGATGAGTTCGACTGTGCGGAGCATCTCGCGCTGACGGCATCCGCGACCGTCGACCGAAGCCTCACCCATCTGGTTATCGTAAGGGTCCTCGCGCATGCCGTCGAAAGAGGGCTCAAACTCTGCCTGGAATCGATTGTTGGCCACCATACGCCACGGGTCGAGATTGCCAAAGTAGTGACGACGGCGCCACTCCTCCCCCATCCTGCGAGCAGAAGATCCAAATGACACGTCGGCGTTGAGCCAACCGGTCTGCGGCGTATAGAACTCTGCCCAGTCGTGCGACCCCACCGAATCGGGCGCAACGTACAGGCCGCTCTGCCAATGGGCAGGCACGCCCGCGATACGGCACATGGTGATAAACGTGAGCGCCATAACGCCGCAATCGCCGCGGAGCGAATGCGCGCAGTCATCGGCAATAGATCCCAAAAGCAAGTACGGCGGCTGATAGCGATAGTCGATATGCTGCGTCAGATAATCATAGATAGCACGAGCGCGATCGAGCGGATCCTCGAGCCCGTCTATAACACGCTCCGTCAACTGTCGCAAGTACGGCGTAAACGCAACGTGCGGACGATCCTCGGAAGTGTCCTCGGGCAGCGGCGTGTCCATGCACGCATGCGATGGGAGCGCGCCACCATAGATGTCGCAATAGGCGGCATCGATGTGATAGCGATAGGTCACCGAGAATGAGCGATCACTCGAAGAAGACCACGAGGCGGTACGCGCCGAAGCGTTCGCGGGAGCAACAGCACCCTCCGGCGTCATATCGAGAACCTCGATATGAGACTGTTGACGACAGGCGGCGGCAACGGGTAGCCAAGCGCGAACGGTCTCCCCCTCTAGAGCGCCGGGGACAGACAAGGACGCCTTAAGCGTAATAACGCGAGTCAATCCGTTTTGCGACTCCATCTCCTTGAGCATCTCGTTGCGCAGTGCTATTCCGTCCGTAGAATCGGGACGCATGCCGGGGACCTCTTTGGGATATACGCGAAGCGAATCGAGGAAGTTGTCGAGAACGAACAGCTCGCCATCGATAAAGCGCCAGTCAATACGCTTACGGTCAATCAGATCGTCAAACTGCTCCTCGGTAAACCCAGGCCACTCCTCGCGAATCATCGCAATAGCTCGATCGCGCGATACCGAAAAATGAAGCGGCGTCTCAAGCATGCGATACCGCTCGGCACGAACGCAGGCAGCAAGCGAGGGATCGGGATCTTGGGCAAGTAGGCGGTCGCAAGCCTCAATAGCCTGCGAAAGATACCCCGCGTCCTTTAAACGCAGAATCTCGGGTGGCAAGCCAACATCTAGAAAACGGAAGTCATCATTGCAAACATCAACAGAGCAACCAACAGGACCCTCGTCAATAACCTTCCCATCCGAAGGCAGCACATTAATAACAGCCATACCAAACTCCAAGTCATTAGAACTCTTGAAGTCCATTGTAGCGAGATAAAAAGAAAGCCCCAATAAAGGAACCCTCAACACCGATAAACGGTACCTATAAAAAATGAATTCAGCCCAGTAACCCTGTAGCGAGTTAACAAAGGAGGCCCCGTTTCCCCGGAGCTGATTCCGTCGCGCGACTTCTAGCGAAGCCAGTAGCCACCTTAATTCAGACTCGTAACCCTGCGGCGTTAAACGAAGGAAGCCCCGTCTCCCGGAACTGTTTCCTTGGCGCGACTTCTGGCGAAGCCAGGTGAGCGCAAAGGAAACAGTGTAGGGAGACGGGGCTTCCGGTGGGAAGTTTAGCGACGCTTACGCCTTGTTGACGGAGCCAAACTCCTCCATGAGCTCCTTGGTGCGGGCAACGATGTTGTCGCGACCAGGCTTGAGGAGCTTGCGGGGGTCAAAGCCCTTGCCCTGCTGATCCTTGCCAGCCTCGATATACTCGCGAACGCCCTTGGCGAAGACGAGCTGCAGATCGGTGTTGACGTTGATCTTGGAGATACCCAGGGAGATGGCCTTCTTGATCTGATCCTCGGGGATGCCGGTACCACCGTGCAGAACGAGGGGCAGGTCGCCGGTCTGAGCCTTGATCTCGCCCAGACGCTCGAAGGAAAGGCCAGCCCAGTCGGCGGGATACACGCCGTGGATGTTGCCGATGCCGCAGGCGAGGAAGTCGACGCCCAGGTCAGCAATCTGCTTGCACTCAGCAGGATCAGCGAGCTCGCCGCTGGAGGTCACGCCGTCCTCGGTGCCGCCGATGCCGCCGACCTCGGCCTCGATGGACATGCCCTTGGAGTGGGCAAGCTCAACGAGCTCCTTGGTGCGGTCGAGGTTAAGCTGGAAGGTCTCCTCGTGAGAGCCGTCATACATGATGGACGTGAAGCCGGCCTCGATGCACTTGAAGCAGTCCTCGTAAGAACCGTGATCGAGGTGAAGGGCGACGGGAACGGTAACGCCCGTGGCCTCGACGGCAGCCTTGACCATGTCGGCGCAGACCTTGAAACCGCCCATCCACTTAGCGGCACCAGCGGTGCACTGAAGGATCAGCGGAGACTTGGCCTCCTCGGCGGCCTGGAGAATAGCCAGGGTCCACTCGAGGTTGTTGGTGTTGAAGGCACCGAGACCGTACTTGCCGGCCTCGGCCTTCTTGAGCATGTCTGCTGCGTTGACGAGCATAAAAGAAACCTCCTGTAAGGTTGCTCCGATAACGCCTGTGATTTTACCACGGCGCACCCGAGCATAAACGTTCGTTTGTTCACGAATATCGTCCAAACAGACTTTTTTGACCGTTTGCCCTACGAAATTGACCCGTTGGGGAAAAATAGCTTGACGTTTGGATGCTTCTCGTGCTTCAGAAGCCGACTGTAAAGCTACACCTGCATGAAAGGGTTCTGCATGAGCTCGCGTGCCATGGTGGTCGAATCGCCATGCCCGGTTAGGCAAACGGTATCGGGCGGGAGAAGCCGGGCGAGCTTGGAGAGCGAGCGCAGAATCGCCGCCTCGTCTCCTCCAGAAAGATCGGTGCGGCCGTGCCCACCCGGAAACAGGGTGTCGCCCACAAAGGCAATGTTCCCCTGCTCGGTGGCAGCAAACAAGACGATTCCACCCGGCGTATGCCCTGGTGTCTCGATCACCTGCAGGCAGATATCGCCCACCTCGAGAGTATCGCCCTCGGCGAGCAGGCGCGTCGGTTCCCCAGGGTCGGGCGTCTCAATGCCCCACATAGCTCGCTGTTCCTCGATGTTCGCATGCGGCACCGCCACATCCTTGGCACACAGCTCATACTGGCAGCCCTCGCCAATGGTGGTTCGCACGCCGGCAACACCACCAACATGATCGGCATGGCCATGAGTGCATACGGCGCCAAGCACGCGTACACCGGCATGCTCGGCTCGAATATGCTCCACCAAACGCTCGCCTTCCCATGCGGGGTCGATAATCACGCACTCATTGTCCGAAATAACAGCATAGCTATTGGTCTGAATGGGACCGTTTACGAGCGTCTCAATCTCGACCGATCCCTTGGGAGTTACATCCAAGGACACAGCACTCATGTCCCTCTCCTCTCTATAGAACTCGAGGCATCAAACGATGCCTCGAGTGTAGCGAATATCGATAATGTGGCACGTTCGTCGCAACTAAACGCGGCGCTTAAGCTGGGCTCCACCCTCGCCGGGCATCAGGCGACGCGCGTCGTAGACCGAGTCAACGCTGCTGATAGAGGCCAGCAGCGGATCCAAACCACTCGCGTCCGAAATCTCGACCATAAAGCGCAGGGTTGCAATACCCTCGCGGTTGGTCGACGTGGCGGCAGAAAGGATATTGCCGCCCGCATCGCCAATGGCAATGGTGACATCCTTGAGCAGGCCCATGCGGTCCAGGCACTCGACCACGATCTCGACCTGAAAGAGGGTGTCGGCAGCGCCGTCCCACTCCACTTCGATCATGCGCTCGGGATGCTCCATAAGACCCTTGACGTTGGGGCAGTTGGCGCGATGCACCGAGACGCCGCGACCGCGCGTGATGAAGCCGACAATGTCGTCGCCCGTCACCGGATTGCAGCAATGCGCCAGACGGACCAGCAGGCCGCTGTTGCTCTCGCCCTTGACGATAATGCCGTTGCTGGCGCTCTTACCGCGCTTTTGCGGCTTGCGGTTGGAGCCGCGAGCGGGCTGCTTCACGACCTCGGCGATAGCCTCGGCCTTGGTGAGCTGTTCCTCGGGCTTGGGGTCCAAGATTTGCTCGACCTTGTTACCCACAGCGCGCGGGGCAACCTTGCCTGCGCCGACGGCGGCAAACAGGTCCTCGAGCTGCTTGAAGTTCAACTGCTCCGCCACGGCGTTGAGCGCACGCGTGGATCGCGGCGTAGAGATGCCATACCCGCGCTTGCGCAGGTCCTTGGCCAGTATATCGCGGCCGGCAGCAGCGTCATCGTCTTTGGTCGCGGCAGCGAAGTAACGGCGGATCTTTGACTTGGCGGAAGGCGTCTTAACGATCTTGAGCCAATCACGCGACGGCTTGGAACTCTTGTTGGTCAGGATTTCAACGCGATCGCCCGTCTTGATCTCGTGCGTGAGCGGGGCCACCGCACCGTTGATCTTAGCGCCGACGCAGTGGTTTCCCACCTCGGTGTGAACGGCGTAGGCAAAGTCGAGCGGCGTGGAGCCGGCACGAAGCGCCATGACCTCGCCCTTGGGCGTAAAGACGAAGATCTCTTGATCGAAGAGGTCGACCTTCAGCGAATGCAGGTATTCCTTGGCGTCGGTGATCTCATCAGACGCAGCCCAATCGAGCGAATGTTTGAGCCAGTTAATCTGGTCGTCCAGACGCTGGGCATCATTGGTCTTAGACGCAGACGATCCGCCTGACTTCTTATAGAGCCAGTGGGCGGCAATGCCGTACTCGGCCTGCTCATGCATCTCATAGGTTCGAATCTGAATCTCGAGCGGGCGGGCCGTGGGGCCGATAACCGTCGTATGGAGCGACTGGTAGTTATTGACCTTGGGCATGGCGATATAGTCTTTAAAGCGACCGGGCATGGGGTGCCACAGCGTATGCACCGCGCCGAGCGTGGAGTAGCAATCGCGCACCGAATGCGTGATGACGCGCAGTGCCACCAGGTCGTAGATCTCGGAGAATTCCTTGCCCTTGCGCTTCATCTTTTGGTAGATGGACCAATAGTGCTTGGAGCGGCCGTTGATCTGGAAGCCCTCCAGGCCAATGCGGTTGAGTTCATCGGTGAGCGTTTTGATAGTCTCGGCCAGATAGCGCTCGCGAACCTCGCGCGACTCAGCCACCATGCGCGCGATGCGCTGGTAGGCATCGGGCTCCAGGTAGAAGAAGGACAGGTCCTCGAGCTCCCACTTGATAGAGCTCATGCCCAGACGGTCGGCCAGGGGCGCATACACGTCCATGGTCTCGCGAGCCTTAAACAGGCGACGGTCCTCGCGCAGAGCTGCAAGGGTGCGCATGTTGTGCAGACGGTCGGCAAGCTTAACGATAATGACGCGGATGTCCTTGGACATGGCGAGGAACATCTTGCGCAGCGTAAGCGCCTGCTTCTCGTCCATGCTATCGACTTCGATGTTGGTAAGCTTGGTCACGCCATCGACGAGCTCGGCCACCGTATCGCCAAACAGACCGGAAACATCGGCGAGCGAGGTCTCGGTATCCTCGACGGTATCGTGCAGCAGCGCGGCGCACACCACATCGCAGTCCATCTTGAGATCGGCCAAAATGATGGCCACCTCGACGGGATGGTTGATGTACATCTCACCCGAGCGCCGCTTTTGGTTGCAGTGCTTCTCGGCAGCAAAGCAATAGGCCTGCTCCACCTTGGAGAAGTCGTCCTCATTCATATATTTGAGGCACAGGCGCTCCAGCTTGTCGTAGCTGTCCGCCATAATCTCGGGCGGCAGCTCATCGGCATGCTTATAGTGCTCCATCTCCGAGAACGGCTGGAGGGTGGAATCATGGGCGGTACGGGCTGCGGCATCCATCGAGGTCCCCTTCCCCTAGGCCCGCGGTACGATCGGGCGGTTAACTTTGGCTAGCATATCAGAAGCGCACGAATCGAGCGCCCAGCTCCGGAAAGCCGAGAACTCCATGCGCGAGCGCAGACCCTCCAAATAGCGGATTGACCTGCTCAATTGCACACGGCCGGGGTTTTCTGCCATCGCGATGCGACGGGCGTCGTCAAATCCCGAAACGCGGCAGAAACCAAGCTCTTCGAAGATTCCCAGGCCGCTTTCCACCGAGCGCTCGTCGACCGGCGTGCGGGCATCGATGGCAAGGCACATCTGCGCGATGTCGATATCGCTTGCGCAGAATGAATCATCCCCGGTCTTGCCGCGGTTGGAGCGCCACATGGTCTGCAGCGCGCGATAGAGTGTGACGAGCTCGTCGCGCTCGGGCGCGTAGCAGTCGAGCAGGCGCTCGTTAATGCGGGCGTCGCGCGACGAATAGAGCAGGTGGATCACGGCGGGCTGGCCATCGCGACCGGCACGGCCGCTCATCTGGTTAAACTCAATGCCGCCAAACGGCATGTGATAGAGCACGACATGGCGGATATCGGGCAGGTTGACGCCCTCGCCAAAGGCAGATGTCGAGACGATGCAGCTGAGGCTTCCGTCTCGGAATGCTTCCTCCACGCGGCGACGATCGGAGCGCGCAAGCCCCGCGTTATAGAACGCGATATGGGTTGCGCAATCGGGCACACGCTTGCGCAACGTCTTGGCGAGCGCCACGGACTGGTCGCGTGAATTGACGTAGATGACGGTCTTTTCCCCCGTCGCCACGATTGACACCAGGCGGTTCTCGCGGCTCGCAAGGTCTCGGTCGTCCTCGAGCTGCAAGTTCTCGCGCACCGTCTCGTCGACCACTGTACGGGTAATCGGTAGCACGCGGGCGAGCTCGGCCACAACCGGAGCCGTTGCGGTGGCAGTCGCGGCCAGAACGACCGGGTCGCCCAGGGCTTTGAGGATATCGGGCATGTCAAGATAGGCGCTGCGGTCGCCGCCCTTGGCAAGGCCGGCGTGGTGCGCCTCATCGATAACGACAAAGCCGATGCGGCCCGAACGCGCGAAGCGGTCACGGTGGATAGACAGGAACTCGGGCGTCGTGAGCACGATACCGGTGCGGCCCGAAGCTAGACCGGCGAACACGTCATCGCGTGCGGCCTCCACGGTCTCGCCGGTCAGCACGCCTACGCCAATGCCGAGCGCGGCCATCGTCGACGAGAGGTGATAGGCCTGGTCGGCAACGAGCGCACGCAGCGGATAGACAAAGATGCTCGCACGCCCGCGAAGGACCGCCTCGCGCGCGGCATGCACATGGAAGATAAGAGACTTGCCGCGGCCCGTTCCCATAACGGCCAAGACGCTCTGGTGGTCGGCCAGCGCGTCGAGCGCCTCAACCTGCGCGCGATGCGGCTGGTTCGAGCCGATAAAGCTATGGATAAGCGAGCGTGTCAGCTCGGTATAAGAAAGCTGGGCGAGCGTCTCGCGCTTGCGCGACTCCAGGCGCAGATCGGAGTCCACCGGCTGCACGCCACGACGAAGCTCGCATGCCGGATCGTCGACGCTGGGCAGCGTGGTATCGCGGACCAGAACATCCTTGACCATGAGCTTGGGCTTCACACGACCCTGCCAATGCTCGGCAACGGCCTCGAACACCAAGTCGACGGCGTTGTCGCAATTGATAAGCCTGTCGATCTGCGGTACACGAAACATGATGGCCGGCACACTCGCAGCGCCATCCGTCGCCACGAAGCGCATATGCTCGCCGGTCTTACCCACCACGGCGCGATCACACATCGTCACGCCCTCGGCAGCCAGCAGCGGCACCTTATTACCCTGGCCAAACGGCTCAAGGCGGGAAATCTGCTCGATGGTCTCGATATTCAATTCGGAAAGGTCGACCGTGGCGGCAACCTCGTCGGTGTCCTCAAAGTCCTCGGCGGGAAGCTCAGACAACACGGCGGAAAGGCGACGACGGAATTCATCGAGCTTGGATGCCTCGATGGTCACACCCACCGCACCAGCATGTCCGCCGCGACGAATCATCAGGTCGGAACAGCGCTCGATGGCGTCAAACAGGTTAACTTTGCCCACCGAGCGACCAGAGCCGCGCGCGATACCGTCCTCGATCGAGAACAGCAGCGCCGGCACGTGGTAGCGGTTGGTCAGACGGCTTGCCACGATGCCCTTGACGCCCTCGTGCCAGCCTTCGCCGCCCACAACGATCGCGCGCCCGCCGTCATAGGTCTCCTCGACCTTTGCCATGGCATCGCGCGTGAGCTCCGCCTCGATCTCACGGCGCTGGCGGTTGATTTCCTCGAGCTCAGCCGCCAGTGCGCTTGCTTCGATGGGATCGCGGGCAAGCAGCAGGTCGAGCGCCAGCTTGGGATCGGCCATGCGGCCGGCAGCGTTTAAGCGGGGAATGAGCGAGAATGACAGGCCATCCGCCGTAATGCTCGAAAGGTCCGCCTTGGCAAGCGCGGCAAGCGCGATATAGCCGGGGCGGGCGGTCACGCGCATCTGCTGGATGCCCTCGGCGACCAGCGCGCGGTTCTCGGGCGTGAGCGGCATCATGTCGGACACGGTGCCCAGCGCCGCGACCTCGATTAGCGAACGCCAATACGACGGCTTGCCCAGACGCTCGCCCAGAACCTGCACCAGTTTGAGCGCCACGCCGGCACCGGCAAGCTCGCGCGAGGGACCCTCGTCCTCGAGCTTAGGGTCGGTCAGGGGCACGCCCTGCGGCACCTGATCGGAGGGCTCGTGATGGTCCGTGACCACCAAATCGATCCCCAGGCTATCCAGATAGGAAACCTCTTCCTTGGCGGCAATGCCGTTATCGACGGTCACGATCAGCTGGGGGCGAGCGAGCTCGTTAACGCGGTCGAGCGCCGCGCGCGAAAGACCGTAGCCCTCATCAAAGCGATGCGGAATAAACGGCGTGACATCGGCGCCGAACGTGCGCAGCGCCTCGGTCAACAGACAGGTCGACGTAATACCGTCAACGTCAAAATCGCCAAAGACTGCAATGTGCTCGTGGTTGCGAATAGCACGCTCGACGCGGTCGGCAACGACCGACATGCCCGGGATAATGAGTGGGTCGGCCCAGTCGCGATCGAGCGAAGGCGTCAAAAACAATTGGCCCTCTTTGATGGAGTCAATGCCGTGCGCGACCATAATGCGCGCCACCAGCCCGGGAATGCCCAGACCAGCCGAAAGCTCCTTTTCGAGCTCGGAGTTTTGCTGAGCGACCGCCCAGCGATGCGTCGTCTTAAGCGATGACATAGGCGCCCACCCCCGATAGGGGCAGGTCGCCGCGATACCTCTCACGGTTCATAGCGATGAGTCCTCTGTGTATGCCCGCTTCGGCAGGCAGATCTGTTGAACGGATTTATTATACCGTGCAGTACGGACGCAAAACGCCGCAGCACGCCGCGGTTTCGGTAAACGATGCCGGTAATAGCCTCGAAATATTCGAGCGTTTCTGACGCGCGGACGCATGCGAGCGTCTAGCATATCCATTCAAACCGGATTCACGAGCAAAGGGAGTCACAAGAGGATATGAAGCAATGGGTTGGACTGGGAAAGTTCCTCGCGGGGCATATGCAGGTCATCGTTCCGATTTGCGTGGCGCTCGGCGTGCTCTTTCCTCAACAGATCGGCGTTCTCAAGCCCATCGTTCCCACCTTGTTTGCCTTTATGACGTTCCAAGGTGCGCTCAGCAACACCTTTCACCAGGTAGCCGAGGTGTTCCACCGTCCGCTGCACCTGATTCTGGCGTTGTTGGTCTCGGCGGCGCTTATTCCCATCGCGGCCTACGCCATGGGATCGTTGTTCTTTGGTTCCAACCCCAACCTTGTCTGCGGCATCGTGCTCGAATACAGTGTGCCCGTGGCAGTCACCGCTTTTATGTGGATCAGCATGTTCGGCGGCAACGGCCCGCTCGCGCTCACCATCATCCTGACGTCCTCGGTCATCTCCCCTGTGACGATT
>USJB01000016.1 GCA_900554905.1 uncultured Collinsella sp.
GCTCTACACCGAGCAGCATAATGCCGGCGCCTTTGTCCTGGGCATCTTTTGCGGCGCACAGACCGATGGTTCCGCTGCCGCAGTAGGCATCCATGAGTACGTCGCCCTGCTGCAAATTCATGCCGTCAATGGCGAGTCGGTAGAGCAGCTCGGTTTGCTGCGGATTAGTCTGATAGAACGCGGTGGGGGAGATGTCGAATTCGCAGCCGAGCAGCTGGTCGCGCATGCATTCGGCGCCATACACGATGCGGGTTTCCTCGCCGAGGATGGCGTTGCCGGGGCGTCCGTTGATGTTTTGGGCGACGGTGACGATGCGCGGATCGAGTGCGGCGACAGCCTCAAAGAACTCCTGCGCATGCGGCAAGTCGCGCTGAGCGGTCACGAGCGTGACCATGACCTGGTCGGTACGCCAACCGCAGCGGACGACGGCATAGCGAAGCAAACCAAGATGCTTGTCCTCATTAAAGGCGGGAATATGCAGCCGCTCAGCTTCGCGTGCGATGCCGTTGAGAATCTGACGGGCGCCCGGTGCCTCGACGGGGCATTCGGGTACGGCAACGATCTTGTGCGTGCCGCGCTCAAAGAAACCGCAACGGACAGCGCCCTCCTTACCGGGAGCAAAGGGAGTGGCGGCCTTATGGCGAAAACCGCGCGGCGCAGGATATTTGCCCGGGTCGCCCAGGGTGACACCCATGCCACGAATAGGATCTACAGCAATGCCCTCACGCTCACAAAGCGAAGCAAAAAGCTCCTCCATAGCAGCCTGCTTGGCGGCGAGCTGCTTCTTATAAGGACGGTTGAGTGCCGTGCACCCACCGCAAGATTTCATGATCGAACAGGGAGACTTGGGGTCCACGGCCTTACGCGCAGACGAAACCCGATCTTTATGCGAGTGCTTGGAGCGAGTTTGAGATGCCTTATCCTCGTTCCGACGAGAGCCGGGACGCTTGGCCTTAGCCTTGCCCTTGGCCGACTTACCCTTCGCGTCCTGAGACGACTTGGATTTCTTAGAAGATTTTTTCTCCTCTGACCCCTCAGCCGCCTCGATCAAAGCACGACGAGCCTTACGCTCCGCACGAGATTCTGCCATGAATTAACCCCACTATTAAATAAAAGAAAAGTCCGAGGCAATTGTACCGTGCATTCAACGTGCCCGTTTGGAGAGGAGGCTATTTAAGGTTTCGAGCACGTTGTCTCCCGGCTGAGTGGCACCCGGCGCGGAGTTTAATTTGTCGCGAGTTCCGCACGAACAGGAGGCCACTTAATGTGGCCTCCGTCGTGAGCAGGACTGTAGAGCAGCAAACTTAACCCCCACACCCCTCACGCGGCGGGCAAACTCGCCTTGTGCTCTATCACGCTAAAGTGTATGATTCTGAACGTTACATGACTCACTTTACTTAACTAAAGTGCCATCAAGGGGGAATACCATGAATACCGATATGTCTCGTCGCCAGTTTGTTGGTCTAGCCGGCTCGTTTGCCACGGTGCTTGGCCTTGGTCTTGTCGGCTGCGGCGGTGGTGCCGGCAAGGGCTCTGCTGCCGGTTCTGCCGCAGCCAAGGATGTGAAGGGCGCTGCGGAGTCCAAGAAGCTCGTGGTGGGCTTTGATAAGTCCTATCCTCCGTACGGCTTTGTGGGCGACGATGGCGAGTACACCGGCTTTGATCTCGATCTGGCCAAGGCTGTTGCCGATAAGCAGGGCTGGGAGGTCAAATACGAGGCCATCGACTGGGACGCCAAGGATACGCTGCTTAACTCGGGCGCCATCAACTGCATCTGGAACGGCTTTACCATGGAGGGCCGTGAGGACGACTACACGTTCTCCGAGCCGTACATGCTCAACGAGCAGGTGCTGGTGGTAAAGAAGGATGCGGGCATCAAGAGCTGGGACGATCTTGCCGGCAAGACCGTGATTACCCAGACCGATTCCGCTGCGCAGGATGTACTCGAGGGTGACCAGAAGGATCTGGCGGCGACGTTTGCCACGCTCGACACGATCGGCGAGTACAACACGGCCTTTATGCAGCTCGAGAGTGGTGCGGTCGATGCCGTGGCGTGCGATCTTTCGATTGCCCAGTATCAGCTTGCCGCCAAGCCCGATGCTTATACGCAGCTTGATGAGCCGCTGTCCAGCGAGCACTACGCCGTCGGCTTTAAGAAGGGCGACACCAAGTCGGCCGACGCCGTGACCGAGTCGCTCAAGGCGCTCTACGAGGACGGCACGGTCAAGGACCTGTGCGACAAGTACGCGAGCTACGGCCTGTCCTTCGACAACTGGGTTCTCAAATAGCCACAGCACCCAACCTTGCGGCTCCAACCCTCCTCGCGTACCAAAGTACGCTTCGTCGGGCTTGTCGCTCGCAATCTTGGGCACTGTGCTTATTTGAGAATAAGATCAGCCGTTCTGTTGCTGCGAAGGAGAAGGTAGGTTGTCTATTCAGGTCATGATGCAGATGCTTGGCCAGGGATTCTTGGTCAGTTTGCAGTTGTTTGTGCTGACGTTGCTCGGGTCGATTCCGCTGGGAATTCCCGTGGCGTTTATGCGCATGAGCAAAATCGCGCCGCTTCGCTGGATTGCGCGCATCTATATCTCGGTCATGCGCGGTACGCCGCTCATGCTGCAGATGTTTGCCATCTACTTTGCCCCGTACTACGTGTTCGGCATCTCGCTTACGCCCGATTCCAAATGGACGGCATGCGTCGTGGCGTTCATCATCAACTACGCCGGCTACTTTGCCGAGATCTATCGCTCGGGCTTGCAGTCCATTCCGCGCGGTCAATACGAGGCAGCCGAGGTGCTGGGCTATTCGCGTATGCAGACGTTTCTGTATATCGTGATGCCGCAGGTCGCCAAGCGTATTCTGCCAGCGATGGGCAACGAGATCATCACGCTGGTCAAGGACACGTCGCTGGCGTTTGCCATTGGCGTGGGTGAGATGTTCTCGACCGCCAAGGCACTGGTTGCCTCGCAGGTGAGCATGGTGCCGTTTGCGATTGCGGCGCTGATTTACTGGGTTTTCAACTTCGTAGTCGAGATGCTGTTGGGCGCCGCGGAGAAAAAATTGGATTACTACCATGACTAATTCGGTAATGAACATATCGAACGCGCGCAAGGCGTTTGGCGGCAATGAAGTGCTCAAGGATATCTCACTCGAGGTAAAGCGTGGCGAGGTCGTGGCGATTATCGGGCCTTCGGGCGGTGGTAAGTCCACGCTGCTGCGCTGCGCCACACTGCTCGAGACGCTCGACGGCGGCTCGCTTTCGTTTGGCGACCTTGCGGTTGCGACGGATGCGGGATCGGGCGCGGTCTATGCGAAGGGAGATGTTCCCAAGCAAGCGCGTTCGCGTTTTGGTCTGGTGTTCCAGAACTACAATCTGTTCCCGCACTATACCGTGATGAAAAACATCATCGACGCGCCGATCCGCGTGCTTAAGCGCCCGCGCGAGCAGGCGGAAGCTCGTGCGCATGAATTGATTGCTCAGATGGGGCTTGTGGGCAACGAGAACAAGGTGCCGTGTGAGCTTTCGGGCGGTCAGCAGCAGCGCGTGAGTATTGCCCGCGCCCTGGCGCTCGATCCGGAAATCTTATTCTTTGACGAGCCGACCTCGGCGCTCGATCCCGAGCTGACGGCCGAGGTGCTGCGTGTCATTAAAGACCTTGCCGCGCAGAATATGACGATGGTGATCGTGACCCACGCGATGCAGTTTGCGCGCGATGTTGCCGACCGCGTGGTCTTTATGGATGGCGGCCGCATTGTCGAGGAGGGGCCTGCCGATCAGGTTATCGACCATCCGCGTGAGCAGCGCACCCGTGAGTTCTTGAGCCGTATCGAGGGGTAGGCTCAGCTATTTGCTCAACTATTAATTGAGGCGAAGTCACCGCAGGTCTTACGGCCTGCGGTGGCATTTTATTTGCATCGGCGGGGTTCAATAATCGCCTCGCATGTGTTCTTCTTCCTCTCGCCGCCTGTATTCATACGTGCGCCGAAAGGTATGCATGGACAGCCGCCCGTGAGGGTAGGGTGGTGGCATAGGACATTTGGAGGGTGAGTCGGCTCGGCTGCCGACCATGCTGCTCCCGGGATGGCACCGACCGCGAACTCTCCCCGTTGGCGTCGCGCATTGCGCGCGGCCCTGCAAGGAGGTCATCATGGGTGCTCCCAAGACCGGCAATGTAAGGAACGTGGTGCTCGTAGGCCAAGGCGGGGTGGGCAAGACTTCACTCGCCGAGGCCATGCTCCACCTTTCCGGCAAGACCGCCCGCCTGGGCGGCCACGACGGCACCAAGCCCACGCTCGACTATGACCCCGAAGAGGTCAAGCGTGCATTTTCCATCTCGACGACCATCGCGCCGATCGACTGGAAGGGCGCGCGCATCAATGTGCTCGATGCCCCGTGCTACCCCGATTTTATCGGCGACGCCTTTGCCGCGATGAGCGTCTGCGAGACGGCTCTGTTTGTGGTCGACGCCGAGGCCGGCCCGCAACCTACGACCGTCAAGCTTTGGTATGCGGCGGAGGACCTGCGTCTGGCGCGCGCGGTGTTCGTGAACCGCCTGTCGCGCTCCGAGGCCAGCTTTGCGACCACGATGGACCTGCTGCAAGAGCGCTTTGGCACGCGCCTGGGCGCCGTGACCCTTCCCTGGGGCGAGGGCGAGGACTTTGACGGCATCATCGACCTGGTGCGCATGAAGGCGCGCCATTGCAACGGCACCGAAGCCGTTGAGTCGGAGATTCCCGAGGAGTATCGTGCCCAGGCCGAGGAAGCCCATGACCATCTGTGCGAGCTGGTGGCCGAGGCTGACGATGAGCTGATGATGAAGTACTTGGAAGGCGAGGAGACGCTGACGCAGGAGGAGCTTGAAGGCCTGCTGTCGAAGGCGATCGCCGAGCGCATCTTTGTGCCGGTCTTTGCGGGCGATTGCATTAAGGAGCAGGGCGTCAACTCGCTGATGGACGACATCGCCACATACTTCCCGGCGCCGACCGACTACGGCGAGATGCCGCTTATCGACGGCGATTCGCTCAAGATTTCAAGCGACGATGATCGTCCGGTGGCGTTTGTGTTTAAGACCCTGGCCGATCCGCAGCAGGGCCGCATCAGCTTTATCAAGGTGCTGACGGGCACGCTTGAGCCGGGCCTTGAGCTGGTCAACGCGCGCACGCGCAAGGGCGACAGTCTGGCTCACCTGTATGTGATGTGCGGCCGCGACATGACCGAGGTCGGTCACGCCTATGCCGGCGACATTATCGTGGCGCCCAAGTTGGCGGCAGAGACGGGTGACACGCTCTCCATTACCGGTAAGGTCGAGGCGGCGGCGTTTAAGTTTCCCAACTCGCAGTACCGCATTGCCATCGAGGCCGAGGACCGCGGTGACGAGGAGAAGCTCTACACGTTTATCGAGAAGGCGTGCAAGGCCGATCCGACCATGAGCATCGATCGTGACGAGGAGACCGGCCAGACTATCATCTCCGCCGTGGGTGAGGCGCAGGTTTCGGTCCTGCTCAACCGTTTGGAGGATCGCACCAAGGTCGTGGCCAAAAGCGTGCCAATCCGCATTCCGTATCGCGAGACTATCCGCCGCACGGCGAGCGCACAGGGCCGCCACAAGAAGCAGACTGGCGGTGCCGGTCAGTATGGCGACTGCTGGCTGCGCGTTGAGCCGCTCATTGGGCCCGACGGCACGAGCGATGGCTATGAGTTTGTGGACGAGGTCGTGGGCGGCCGCATTCCGCGCTCGCTGATCCCCGCCGTGGACAAGGGTGTCCAGGAGACCATGAAGGACGGCATCATTGCCGGCTACCCGCTCACGGGCATTCGCGTGGCTGTGTACGACGGCTCGTATCACAGCGTCGACTCCAACGAGATGGCGTTCCGCGCGGCGGCTCGCATCGGCCTGCGCAAGGCGTGCGCCGATGCCGATCCGGTGGTGCTGGAGCCCATCGAGGAAATCACGGTGACTATTCCCGAAAGCTACGCCGGCGCTGTGATGGGCGACATCTCGGCATCGCGCGGTCGCGTGACGGGTATGGAGACCGATGAGCGCGGCGACACCGTGGTCATTGCCCAGGCGCCGCTGGCAGAGCTGACGGATTATTCGACGCGCCTGCGCTCTATCACGCGCGGCACGGGTGACTTTACCATGAAGCCCGCTGGCTACGAGCAGGTTCCCTACGATGTTCAGGCCAAGCTGGTCGAGCGCTATGAGGAGGGCCGCGCCAAGTAGCGTGTGGTTTTGCCTGCAATGTGGACGCTGACGAAAAGGCCGCCCTGGGTAATCCAGGGCGGCCTTTTTTGATCCCATGGGGACGGAGGAAAACGAATCATTTTTGGGTTACGGGCGGTGCGGTCGGCACTAGTCTCCCGATGCCTGGTTGCGGCCGGTGGCGTAGTCGATCTGCACGTGCGGCTGCAGGTTGTAGCAGTACACGTGGAAGCAGAGGGTCTTGCCGTGGTCCTCGACCGATTGCGCCTCAAGGCGCACGCCGCGGCAGACAAGTTCCTCTTCGTTATACATAGGCGTGACGCGATAGAGCACGTGGTTGCCCGTGTCGCGGATGTAGCCGAGAATCTGCTCCTCAAACGGCAGCATGCCTGTCTCGTTGAGATAGCGCGTGCCGGTGAGGAGATTTTTGCGGTTGGCGTTTTCGCCGCAAAGCGACCAGGCGATGAGATGGCAGCGGTTGTAGAGACTCTGGCCCGGAATAAAGTCGTAGCGCTGCTGGCGCCATCCAGCGGGATGGATACGCGAGATATCGCCGCGCTCGCCTTGACCGAGTGATTCGGGGCCCACGCAGGCGAGCGCTTTGCGGGTGCGGCCCAGGCTGTCAAGCTTGGAGAACTTCTTAAAGCAACCCTCTTCTGTAGCGCGCTCGTATTCATCGAGCGTGAATGATGGTGTGCCGAGCGGGTGCGTGCTGTCGGCGCGCAGGGCAACGTAGGGGTTGCCGGCGTAGTCGGGAATGCTGCTGAGATAAACACCGCGGGCGCGGTTGAGGTCGGGGTTTTCGACCTCGTCGATGGGGGTGGCGGCGCTGTCCGCGGAAGCGCCGTCGCCGGTGTCGGTTGTGGCGGAATCGGAGCCATCGCCAGAGTCTTGGGTATTTTGAGAGTCCGAGGAGCTCGCTGTTCCCGATTCGAGCCGGGCAACCAGGTCTGCCTCGTCGTCGGTGCGGCTGGGACTTTCGTTTTGTTTTTCGGCCAGAGCTGCCGCCTGTTCATCACTTTGCGGCGACAACAACTTGGGCGCTCCGTCGAGCGACCCTGTGAACAGCGCAAACCCCAGCACCACGGCGGTGCCGATGGAAAGTGCTTGCTTGTAGGCGGACTTGCGCGACATGGAGGCTCCTGGATGGACGGTTGGGAATCTACCAGTCTAGCAGGAGCCGGCAGGGGCCGTTCTGTCGAACAAATACTTAAGATTTGAGACAAACGCTACTGATTCATTTGTCCCGCGGTCTAGATCGAGGTGGAGTCGAGCCAGTTGAGCTTGCACTCGAGAATGCGCTGCTCGCCGGGTTCGCTGCTTCCGTCAAGTAGGGCGAGCAGCATCTCGGCTGCTTCGCGACCTTCTTGGTCGACGGGCTCGATGATGGTGGAGACGGTCGGTGTGGTGAGGTTGGTCCAGTCTTCGCAGTTGAGTCCCAAAAGACCGATTTGCTGCGGAAGTAGATGGGCCATGGGCTGGAGAGCCTTGTAGACACGGGGAAGTGCCCACTGATTTTGCACGAAGATAAGGGTTCGCTTGGCGGGGTTGAACTTGTATTTAAAGTACTCGGTAAGCTCACCGACCGACGGCTTGTTGTGGTCGATGGGAATCGCTTTGTAGAGCTGCCCGTTCGCTGCCAGCGCCTCGGCATACCCCTGAAAACGCTCCATGCGGGTGCGCATTTCGGTCATGTTGGCGGCAATGGAAAAGAAATCTTCGTAACCGGCGTCGAGGAGTGCCTGCGTGGCGTTGTACACACCGTCGTAAAGGTTGGTTTTGATCCAGCTGGTACCTGGGCTATAGATGGCCGCATCGAAAAAGACGACCGGCTTGCCGGCGCGTCTAATGCGGTCATGCACGGCTTTGAAGTTTGCCGTGGGCTGGATGATAAAGCCATCGACGCCCAGCGAGAGCATTTTGTCGACATACATGAGCTCGGTTTCGGGGTTAAAGTTGCTCGTGCAAACGACCGTCTGGTAGCCCGCGGGGAGCATGACCTGCTCCATGCCATTGAGAACGAGCCCCGCCCATTTGTTGGTGTTATCCAAAATGATGATGGCAATGACGTGGGTTTGCTTGCCGGTGAGCGTCTGCGCTTGGGCGTTGGGAACGTATCCGAGTTCCTTAATGACGCGCGCGATTTTGTTCTGCGTCTTCTCGCTAAGCTTTTCTCGTTTGTCGTTGAGGTAATACGAGACGCTTGCCGTCGAGGTTCCCGCCTCTCGAGCGACGTCTGCGATCGTAACGCGCTGTTTTGCCACAGCGACTCCTTCCGACAGATGAGCATTTTCCAACATGATGACTTTGAGTCTTGGTGAAGGATACGCTTCGGTGAGCGGCTTTTTCCTTTCATATGAGTATGCAACAAATGCGGCATACGGGTGGGGTCGAAATTTGTGACCGGCATGCGCATCTGCCGTCTACCGAGAAAATCAAATACTTCTTGACTTTTGAAATCGAGGGCAAAATCGCAGGATTCATTTTTGGTTAAACGCATAACTAAATCGCATAACCAACGCTCTGACCTGCGCGTTTACCGAAATAAGCTGGCATTAAGAAAAACGAGCACCTATATTGTTCTTGTCGAAAAGACAGCAAGTCCAAACGGCAGGGGATGCTCCGGAGGCCTCCGCAAACGGTGTCTTGCGCACGCAACTCTATGAAAAGAGGGAAGCAATGAAGATCGTAGGCGTTGCCGCCTGTACCGTGGGTATCGCCCACACGTATATGGCCCAGAAGGCGATTCAGGATGAATGCGCCGCTCGTGGCATCGAGTGCAAAGTCGAGGCTCAGGGTGGCTTGGGTATCGAGAACGAGCTGACGCAGGAAGACGTGGATTCCGCCGACCTGGTGCTCGAGTCCGTCGACGTGGGCGTCGAGAACGAGGATCGTTTTGAGCAGAAGATGGCCGAGGGCAAGTTCCTGAAGGTCGGCACCTCGGATGTAATCGCCGATCCGGTAAAGATCATCGACCAGGCCGTTGAGATCATCAAGGCGACGGGTGGCGCCGTTGACGCGCCCAAGGCCGAGGCCAAGGCAGAGAAGAAGGCCGTCTCCGCTGCCCCGCAGGCCCCGACACCGGCGTCCAAGCAGTCTATCTTTGCCGATCCTGGCAAGACGCTGCTCAATGCATTCAATACCGGCGTTTCCTATTTTATCCCCATCGTCGTTATCGGCGGCGTGTTTCTTGCCTTCTCGCTGGCATCCGGTACCGCCGGCGCCAACGGCATGGAGGTTACGAACCCGCTGATGGTGAGCCTTAACACCATCGGCATGGCCGGCATCTCCATGATGATCCCGGTGCTTGCGGCATACATCTCCTACTCGATGGCCGGCAAGCCCGCGCTCGCCCCCGGTTTTGTCCTGGGCTACCTGGTCAATAACGCAGTCGTTACCCCTAACGGCAACAGCGTTTCGACCGGCTTCTTGGGCGCCATGATCATGGCGGTTATCTGCGGCTACTTTGTCCGCTGGATGAAGACCTGGAAGGTCAACAACACCATCCAGACCATCATGCCCATCCTGATCATCCCGATTCTGACCTCGCTTGTCCTGGGCATGGCCTATATCTACATCCTGGCCACGCCGCTTGGCTTTGTGATGGACTGGCTCACCGGCGTGCTCGGCAGCCTGCAGGGCGGTTCCGCAGTTGTCCTGGGTCTGGTCATTGGCGTTATGACCGCCTTCGATATGGGTGGCCCCATCAACAAGACCGCCTCGACCTTCACCATGGCCATCATGGCCTCCGGTATCTACGGTCCTAACGGTATGTTCCGCGTCGCCGTCGCCGTTCCCCCGATCGCCTGTGGCCTCGCTGCGCTCATCGCCAAGAACAAGTTCGATGACGCTGACCGCCAGATGGGCATCTCCGCGCTGTTCATGGGCTGCATCGGTATTACCGAGGGCGCTATCCCCTTCGCGGTCAAGGACCTCGGTCACACCCTGCCCGGCATTTGCATCGGCTCTGCCGTGGGTGCGGCACTTGCCGCCTTCCAGGGCATCGACTGCTACGTCCCGCACGGTGGCTTTATCGTCGCCCTTGCCACCAACAACGTCGCGCTGTTCTGCCTGGACATCGTGATTGGCGCCGTGGTCGCCGCTGCAATCCTGATTGCCATGAAGCCCACGCTCGATAAGCAGGCCAAGTAAACCTTTAAGGACTCCGGTTGTGCGGAGGGATGGATTTGACTCCGCACAGCCGCCCCTACACAACAAAATCCATCCGTACTGATAGGGCCCACATCTGGGTCCCAGGGAACTTTTGTCAAAAATCCTCTGGAGAAGGAGAACAAAATGTCCAACCTCACCATCCGTCAGGCCGTTCAGGGCATGCTCAAGCTGCAGGATAGCGGCGATCACGCAGCCATGGTCGGCATTGGCCCCATGAGCCCCAACCTGATTCAGGCCGTGTTCGAGCTTGCCAAGGACGAGGATTTCCCGCCCATGTTTATCGCCAGCCGCAACCAGGTCGATATGGACGAGATGGGCGCCGGCTACGTCAACGGTTGGGACCAGACGCGCTTTGCCGCCGACATCAAGAAGGTTGCCGACGAGGTGGGTTACACCGGTCCGTACTACCTGTGCCGCGATCACGGCGGTCCGTGGCAGCGCGACGAGGAGCGTAACGCCCACCTGCCCGAGGACGAGGCCATGGAGCTCGCCCGCAAGTCCTTCGTCGCCGACATGGAGGCGGGCTTTGACCTGCTGATGGTCGACCCCACCAAGGACCCCTATCAGATCGGCAAGGTTATTCCGCTCGACGTGGTGCTTCGCCGCACGATCGATCTTATCGACTACCTTGAGCAGTACCGTCGCGAGCATAACCTGCCCGAGGTTGCCTATGAGGTCGGTACCGAGGAGACCAATGGCGGCTTGACCTCTACCGATAAGTACGAGGAGTTCATTTCTCAGCTGCAGCCCGAGCTCGAGAAGCGCGGCTGCCCCATGCCCACCTTTATCGTCGGCCAGACCGGCACCCTTACCCGCTGGACGGAGCAGGTCGGTCACTACAACTTCAAGAACGCCCGCGAGCTTGCCGATATGGCCAAGCGCTATGGCGTGGGCCTGAAGGAGCACAACGCCGACTATCTGGACGACGCGACGCTGCTCGAGCACATCCCGGCACACGTGACCGCCTCCAACGTCGCTCCGCAGTATGGCACCGAGGAGACCCGCGCCTACCTCAAGCTCTGCGCCACCGAGCAGATCCTGGTCGACAACGGTCTGTGCGATGACCCCTCCGACCTGTATCACACGCTGCTGGTCAAGGCTATCAAGACCGAGCGCTGGCGCAAGTGGATGACCGGCGACGATGTCAACCTGCAGGTTGACGACATTCTGGCCGACGACGAGCTCAGCCTGAAGATCCTGGATGTCTCCGGCCACTACGCCTTTAACGATCCCGAGGTCAAGGAGCAGGTCGAGAAGCTCTACCGCAACCTCGCTGCCCAGGACATCGACGGCAAGCGCTTTGTGATCGAGCACATCAAGCGCCCGATTAAGCAGTACGTCGTCGGTCTTAACCTCAAGGGCGTCACGAGCCGCATCGAGAAGGCTCTCGAGGACTAAGTAGTTCCGGCGTTTTGACAAACGCCGGACCGGTCGACGCTGCGCGCCGCCCAGGGCG
>USJB01000017.1 GCA_900554905.1 uncultured Collinsella sp.
GCCGCTTAGGGGCGTTTGCAGCGTCGCGCCGTTACGCGGTTTGATAAAACCGCGTAACCCTACAGTTCAGTCACGACAACGCTGTTGTAGACCTCGTCCCAGCGGTCCATGACCAGGTGGCCGGTCTTGGGATCCATGGCGTTGAGCTTGCCGCAGGTATTGGCGGTCTTGAGCACCGTGACGTCGTCGGCACCAGCAGCAATGGCATGTGCAAAGCCGGCGATGGTCGAGTCGCCGGAACCCGTCGCGTTCACAGCCGCAATCGCGGGCGTCTTGGCGCGGAACGCGCGGCCCTCATGGAAGCCCACCGAACCGGCAGCGCCCATCGAAACGACAACCCAGGGGATACCGGCAAAACGGTCATCGGCGGCAAGCGCCTCGCGCAGAGCATCGACATCATCGGTCGTAAAGGACGTACCCAGCAGGCCGTTAATCTCGGTCAGGTTGGGCTTTACGAGCTCGGGCTTAGCGTTAGACTCCAGCGCGGCCTCCAGCGATGCACCCGAGGTGTCGAGCAGCACCTTGGCGCCCGCAGCCTCGGCGATCTTTACGAGCCCGGCGTAGTAGCCGGCATCGACGCCACGCGGCAGCGAGCCCGAAAGCGTCACAACGTCCGCCTTCGCTGCAAGCTCGGCAAACTTGGCCGTAAAGGCCTCGAGCTCGGCCGGGGCGATCTGCGGGCCGCTCTCCAGCAGCTCGGTCTGATTGCCCTCGTGCAGGATATTCAGGCAAATGCGTGTCTCACCGGCGATGGGCACAAAGTCGTTCTTGACGCCATCGGCATCCATGAGCTCGGCCATATAGGCACCCATGTGGCCGCCAAGCAGGCCGGTCGCGAGCACGTCGTCGCCTAGCTGCAGCAGCACACGGCTCACGTTGAGGCCCTTGCCGCCAGCGGTCTTTTCGGGCGTCACGCGGTTAACATCGTCGATAATCAGCTTGTCGAGCTGATAGCGCGTATCGATCGACGGGTTCATGGTAACGGTCAGAATCATGTTGGACTCCTGTTTAGAAAACCGGCCCGCGCCCCTCACAGAAACGCGAGCCGTCAACGGACTAGTTAATTACGCCGGATACCCGCTAATCGTGGTATTCGCCGCGGTCCCACTTCTCGAGGAACTCGTCAAAGAAGTGCGGGTCAGCCTGAGCCTCGGCGTCGGCCTTATTGCAGGCATCGATCTTGGCGATCAGGGCATCGTGCTCGGGAGTCTTCTCGTAGGGCTCCTCCAGGAAGGCAAGCATGATATCGGCCATCAGGAACTCGCCGGTGATCTTGCCGCCAAAGCCCACGATGTTGGCGTTGAGCTCGCGACGGGCATACAGGGCAGAGGTCATGTCGCGAACCAGGGCGCAGCGGGCGCCGGGAACCTTGTTGACGGCGTTGGTGATGCCGATGCCGGTGCCGCACAGGGCCACGCCAAAGTCGGCCTTGCCGCTGGCAACGGCCTCGCCCACGGCCTTACCGTAGATGGGATAGTGCGTACGGGTGTGGCTGTAGGTGCCGCAGTCGAGCACCTTGTAGCCAGCCTGCTCCAGGCGGTCGGCCAGATAGATCTTCTCGTCCGTAACGATATGGTCGCAACCGATTGCGATGGTCTTCTTCATCAGAACGTCCTTTCGTCTGAATTCACAAGTTGAGGTAGAAGTTCGAGTTCTCGGTGGCTTTCGTTAGGCCATCTTGTTGAGCATGTCGACACGGATCTGGTGACGGCCGCCGGCGTACTGGGCGCGCAGGAACTCGCGGGCGATCTTCTTGGCGACCTCGGTGCCCACAACGCCCGGGCCCATGGTGACCATGCGCGAGCCGTTGTGCTCGCGGGTCATGTAGGCGGAACGCTCGTCAGAAATGTTGGCGACGACCATGCCCTTGATCTTGACGGCGGCCATATAGGAGCCGACGCCGTACTTATCGAATGCGAATCCCTGGGAATCCTTGTGCTCCAGCAGGTCCTTGGCAACGGCGGTCGCGGAATCGACAAAGTCCGCGGCAGGGGTCTCGGAATAGTCGACGACCTCGTGACCGTCGGCGATGAGCATCTCCTTGATGGACTCCTTCATCGACATACCGTCGGCATCGGAAGCGATTACAACCCTCATGACATCCTCCTTGAGAGATACGCAGGTGCGTAGTTTCTGTTTGGAAGTGTTGAATCGCGATCAGGTCCGGGCATCTGAATGTGCGGTTCTTCACTGTTCATGTTTATTTGAACACATTCGAACATTAACTGCAACAATAATTTGTTTGTCTTTGTTCTTTTTTGAACAAATACCGTTCGCGGATGGTTGCTGACCGTTTGGACTCAGAAAAGGCCCGGCTTACCGCGCATTCAACAAACAAAAGGGCAGCCGAGAACGTGTCTCGGCCGCCCTTCGGCGGTATTCCCCGGTATATACAGCTGTTTTAGCTACTCGGACTGCCCGCCCTTTTTGGCGTGCTTGGACGGAGCGCTCAGAAAGCGACCCGTCAGATAGTTCGCCGGGCCGGAAATATCAATCCCCAGTAGCACGTGCCCCAGCCACAAAAACGCCGCGAGCACCAGCAATGGAATCACGCACGAGGTCACGATCATCACGATGACGCCTTCGATCAGATCGGTCACCTGCTGCACAATTTCATCGGTAATCTGCTTGGCACCGCTGGTCACCGATGTGACGAGACCCGAGGCGCCGTCGGCAAGCTGCTCAAGCACATTCTTGGACTCTGTGGACTCGGTCTTTTTCTTGCTTGTTTTGGAGCTATCGCTATCTGCCGCGCTCGCAGCGTCGGCCGCCTTTTGCTCGGCCGCCTCGATGCTAACGCGATACGTTTCGTCGACCTTTTGCGACACCCATACGCTTGCAGGCACCAACGCCATGCCAATTATGGCGACCACCAGCACACGCGTTGCCACGCGGCGCAAGACGGCGCTGGTGCTCCAGCGTCCGTGAATGCCAAGTGAGATCGCAAAGAGCACCAGCGCAAACGGGATCAGGATGCCCAGGCCAACCGACCACAAAATGGTCAGCAGGTATTTCTCGAGGTAGAGCACGGCAAGCACAATGCCCAAGTTACCCGAAAGCTGTGCGAGCTGCTCGGCAACCGGTGTTCCCGTATCACCCGGCAGCGCGGTAATGCCCGCAGACAGCGCCACGCACGAGGTCGTGAGCGCCAAAACATTGCCCTTCTTTTGATCGATGACCTCGATGGTGGAGTCCCAGGTCTTGGTATCGGCAAAATGCGGACGAGCTACAAAGCCCGACAACAACGCCAGTACCACGAGCGCAACGATAAAGCCAATCTGCAGCTTTTTGTTTGCGCACACGACATCGGACAGGCTGGGCTGCAGCTCGGTTACCGTCGTGTGCTCGGTTATCTGGACAGGACGCCCATGAGTCATCTCGTGCGCGTCTCCCTTTTGAATCAATCCGTTGCCCGGCATTTGGATACCTCCTTATTCCGGCCTGTATTGTGGATGGAAGTATACCCACCCAGCGAAAAACCGAACGGGAGGGCGTGCAGAAGCTCCATAACGCTGCTAGTCGAATAGTGCCATTTCAAAACTATGCCGGTTTACTACGGTAAAACCGATAGGACCGACCACATTTGCTATTAGCAGAAAATGACAAGCTTTCTACCTGCGGCTTTGATAACGCCGTTCTTTCCATAGTTGAAAGAATGCGATTCATCGTAGTAAACCGGCATAGTTTTGTAACCGACAGGCCGAGTCGGCACCGCAGCAAACCTAATGACCCGTTTTCTTCCATCCTCAAAGGATCAAATGCATGGCAGGAGTGTCCCTAACTGCGGCAGATAAGGAACGTCCCCAAGTGCCGGGTAAAAAGAAAAAGCCCTGTCGCGAGTTTGCGGCAGAGCTTTTGGAAGGGGACTTAGTTGTGCGGGCTCGTTAGGCGAGCTTGGCCTCGAGCTCGGCGATGCGCTTGTAGGCATCGATGGTAAAGCGGGTCTGCTTCTCCAGGATCATAGTGGTCATGAGAGTGTCCTGAGCGTGAGCCATGATGAAGGTCATCTCCATCTCGCCACCGCCGGCCTCCTGCGAAAGCAGCTTGGTCTGCGTGTCGTGGGCACCGATGAGCGCATCGCTGGCATCCTTGTGCAGCTGTTCGGCCTTCTCAAAGTCACCCTCGCGAGCAGCATCGAGCGCTGCAAGCAGATCGGTCTGGGCGTCACCTGCGTATGCGACAATCTCGAATCCAACCATCGAGATTTCTTCTTTGGTTGCCATATTGCGTTCCTTTCACATATGAACCAACGGAGAGCATCGCGTCCGGGCATACGCGCTGCGCTGTGTATGACAGAAACAATAACATTCAAACAAAAAGGAACAATGCAAACCGTTATTTCGAGCCGTGAACGGTCTTTTTTCGCCCGTGAACGGTTTCCAAACCATTTCGAACAATATCAAACATGATTAACGGAAACCCAAACAGGACCGCGCCCTAGCGCAAATCGCGCACCGTATCGCCCTCTACAAGCACGCCGGGGATCAGCATGTGCTCCACGCCAGACGCACCCCCATCGGCGCCGGCAATCTTGTCGACCGCCCACATGCCGACGCGCTTGTTGTCAAAGCGCACCGTGGTCAGGCGACGGTCGGGCACGATATCGCCCAGGCTGTCATCAACACCCACCACGCTCACGTCCTGGGGTACGCGCTTTCCGCGCGACTCGAGTCCGCGAATGCAGCCGTAGGCCATGGCGTCGTTGGAGGCATAGATGGCAGTACAGGTCGGATCATCCGCCAGGGCCTGACCTGCGGCATATCCGCTCTGCGCCGTCCAATCGCCACGGATAAGTCGCGGTGGCTCAATGCCATGCGCGCGCAATGTCTCGCGCCAGCCTTCCTCGCGCTGCATGCCCGAAAGCGAGCGCTCGGGGCACGAGATAAAGTGCACGGTTTTGTGCCCCCGCCCCAGCAAGTACTCGACCACCTGGCGCGAGCAATCGAACTGGTCGTTATCGACCGTTGAACAGAGCGGGTGCTCCAACATCGTAACGAGCACCGTCTGCATGCCGGGCAGCGGCTCGAAGGTTCCAAAGTCCGCCGGCATGCGGTTCATAATCACAACCATGCCATCCACCGGCAGTGCGCTCATGCGCGACGATGCGCTCTCGAGGGTATACGGATGCCCGTCTGCTTTAGTGAGGGTGATGGCATAGCCATGTTTGTCGGCCGCTGCGGCAAAGCCCTCCATACGGTCGAGATTGCCGGTGCCGGTAATGTTGAACATGGCGACGCCGACGGTCTTAAACTTACCGCGGCGCAGCGATCGACCGGCAAAATTGGGGCGATACCCCAGCTCGCGCATGGCGGCACGCACGCGTTCCTTGGTCTCGGGGCGCACGCTGGGCGAATCGTGCACGGTGCGCGAGACCGTCTGCTCCGAGACGCCCGCGAGACGCGCCACGTCCTTAACGGAAACCGATTTTTTAACAGCGGCCATAGGTCGATCTTTCTATGTCAACGATGCCATTGGTGGCACCCTACGCAGTCAAATGAAACGTCTTCAAGTATATCTAACGCCTCCCCCACCATACGCTCACCACCCAAAACCTACCGTTCACCGACATTTTTGCTTCCCCGAACGGCTTTTGTCGCCCAAATGTTAACGTTGCCATTGTGCAAACACAGAGCCACCGGGCGGCTCAAACGTTTACGCGTAAGGAATCGACGGTTCGCAGGCACAGGAACCACCGGTTCGCGTCTTTTTTTGTGTCACAAAATGGCAACGTCAACATTTTGGCAACCGAACGTCAAAAGCTACCATCGTTGCTAACCCACCGACTCTTAGGAGCATTGCATGGAGCAACTCATCGCCATCATCGAAAAGGGCCAGCCCTTTTTCAACGCGATCGCCCGCAACAAGTACCTCAAGGCGATCCGCGACGGCTTTATCTCCGTCATCCCCATCATCATCTTCTCGTCCATCTTCTGCCTGGTAGCCTCGGTCCCCAACATCTGGGGTTTCTACTGGCCCGATGACATCAACAACGCTCTGTGGAAGTGCTACAACTACTCCATGGGCATCCTGGCCATCGCCTGCGCCGCCACCACGGCCAAGCACTTCGCCGACGCTCAGAACCGTGACCTGCCCAAGAATAACCAGATTAACTTTATCTCATGCATGTGCGCGGCCATCATCGGCTTCTTGCTCCTTTCGAGCGACACGGTCGCCACGGACGCCGCCAGCGGCTTCAACACCACCTACCTTGGTTCCAAGGGCCTGCTGACCGCCTTCATCGCTGCGTTTGTGACCGGCATCATCTACAAGTTCTTCATTAAGCGCAACATCACCGTCAAGATGCCCGAGCAGGTTCCGCCTAACATCTCGCAGACCTTTAAGGACATCATCCCCTTCTCCGTCTGCATCACCATCTTTTGGGTCTTTGACATCGTCTTCCGCGCTGCTTTTGGCTTCTGCTTTGCCCAGGGCGTCATCCAGGTGTTCCAGCCCCTGTTCACCGCTGCCGACGGCTATATCGGCCTCGCTGTGATTTACGGCGCCATGAGCCTCTTCTGGTTCGTCGGCGTCCACGGCCCCTCGATCGTCGAGCCCGCCATCGCCGCCGCTCTCGTTGCCAACATGACCGACAACCTGGCTGCGTTCCAGGCTGGCCAGCACGCTTCCGCTGTCCTGACCCAGGGTGCCCAGTACTTCGTCGTCTGCATGGGCGGCACCGGCGCCACGCTCGTCCTGGTCTTTATGTTCTGCTTCCTGGCCAAGTCTCAGGAGATGCGCGCCGTCGGTAAGGCCGCCATCGTCCCCGTCTGCTTTGCCGTCAACGAGCCGCTGCTGTTCGCCGCGCCCATCGTGCTCAACCCCGTCTTCTTTGTCCCGTTTGTCTTTGCCCCGATCGCCAACATCTGGATCCTCAAGATCTTTATCGACTTCTTGGGCATGAACGGCTTTATGTACACCCTGCCTTGGACCGTCCCCGGCCCCATCGGCACCATCATGGGCCTGGGCTTCCAGCCGCTCGCCTTTGTGATGCTCGCCCTTATCCTGGTCGTCGACTTTGCCCTGTACTACCCGTTCTTCCGTGCCTATGACGCCCAGAAGTGCGCCGAGGAGGCCGAGATCTCCCAGGAGGAGCTCGCCGCCAAGAACGCCGAGAAGGCCGCCAAGCTCAACGATGCCTTCCAGGGCAAGGCTGACGCCAAGAGCGTTGCCGCCGGCGCTGCTGCCGAGGCCGTGAAGGCCGACGCCCCCGCCGCTTCCGCAGCGCCCGCCACCGAGGCTACGGCCACTAGCGACCTCAACGGCAAGCGCGTGCTCGTACTCTGCCAGGGCGGCGGTACCTCGGGCCTGCTCGCCAACGCGCTGGCCAAGGCCGCCAAGGAGCGCGGCATTAACCTCGAGACCGCTGCCGAGGCCTATGGCAACCACGTTGACATGCTCCCCGACTTTGACCTGGTCGTCCTGGCCCCGCAGGCCGCAAGCTACCTGGCCGACCTTCAGAAGGACTGCGAGCGCGTGGGCAACAAGTGCGTCGCCTGCCGTGGCAAGCAGTACATCGAGCTCTCCCAGAACGGCGACAAGTCTCTCGCCTTCGTGAGTGAGCAACTTTCGAAGTAAGTAACGCCCAGGACCAGCCGACCATCCAAGACCGGCTGGCCCTTCGATTTAGACGATTGGATCATCATGTCCGTTAATCCTGCTAGCGTCACCAACCCGCCCGCGCAGTTTCCCGAGGACTTTGTCTTTGGCGGCGCCACCGCTGCCTACCAGGTAGAGGGCGAGACCCGCACTCACGGTAAGGGCAAGGTTGCCTGGGACGACTTTCTGGAGGCCCAGGGGCGCTTCTCCCCCGATCCCGCTTCGGACTTCTACAACCAGTACCCCGTCGATCTGGAGCTGTGCGAGGAGTTCGGCATCAACGGCATTCGCCTCTCCATCGCCTGGAGCCGCATCTTCCCCAACGGCACCGGCGAAATCAACCCCGAGGGCGTCCAGTTCTACCACGATCTCTTCGCCGAGTGCCACAAGCACCACGTTGAGCCGTTCGTCACGCTGCATCACTTCGACACGCCGCTTCCCCTCTTTGAGAAGGGCGACTTCCTCAACCGCGAGACCATCGACGCCTTTGTGGACTTTGCCACCTTCTGCTTTAAGGAGTACGCCGACCAGGTGACCTACTGGTTCACCTTTAACGAGATCTGGGCCGACGCCTCCAACACCTACATCGAGGGCACCTTCCCCGGCGGCGTCAAGGCGCATCTGGCCGAGGCCTTCCAGTGCGAGCACAACATGATGCTCGCCCACGCCAAGGCCGTGCTGGCCTTCCACAACGGCGGCTTTAAGGGCAAAATCGGCGTCATCCAGTCGCTGGAGTTTAAGTACCCGCTCAACGAGAACGACCCCGCCGACATCAAAGCCGCCAACAACGAGCACGTGCTGCAAAACCAGTTCTTGCTCGACGCCACCTTCCGCGGCGACTACGCGCCCGACACCCTCGAGTGCGCCAACCGCCTGGCTGCCGTCTCGGGCGGCACCATCGAGATCTTGGACGAGGACCTCGAGATTATGCGCGAGGCCGCGCTCTACAACGACTACCTGGGCGTTAACAACTACCAGTGCCGCTTCTTGAAGGCTTACGACGGCGAGAACGACCTGCACCACAACGGTACGGGCGAGAAGGGCACCGGCCGCTGGCGCGTCAAGGGCATTGGCGAGCACGTGAACAAGCCCGGCATCCCCACCACCGACTGGGACTGGATCATCTATCCCGAGGGTCTGTTCGATCTGCTCGTCTACATTAAGCAGCGCTACCCCAACTACAAGCAGATCTTCATCACCGAAAACGGCATGGGCTACAAGGACCCCTACAAGGACGGTTTTGTGGACGACCAGCCGCGCATCGACTACATCGAGCAGCACCTGCGTTGGCTGCTCAAGGCCATGGAGGTGGGCGTCAACGTGGGCGGCTACTTCCTGTGGAGCCTGCAGGATCAGTTCTCCTGGACCAATGGCTACAACAAGCGTTACGGCTTCTTTTACGTTGACTTTGAAACCCAGAAGCGCACGCCCAAGGCAAGCGCCTACTGGTACAAGCACGTGGCGCAGACCCGTCGTCTGGACTAGTGGCTGGCGGGGTTGCCCGCTCACACAACCTGTCCCCATTTCTCAGCCGGGGGCGGCACGTCACACGGCGCGCCGCCCCCGGTCTTTTTGTTTTTGGGCTGGTCGGGAGCCGTTTGTCTCGATCTGTAACATCTAGCCGAGTTTTTTGGTCCTAGCTGTTACAGATTGAGACGAACAGGATTGCTCTTTCCGAAGAATCTAAATCTGTAACACGTAGCCCGCTTTTGACCGTCTACCTGTTACAAATCGAGACAAACGGAGTAGGACCTAACCCCGTATGTCCCTAACAGTCGAGCGTTCGACCAGCGTACTCGGCACATGAATCGCCTCGATAGACGAGCTCTCTCCAATCGCCGCCTCAAACGCAAGCTTACCGACACCGCGCAAATCAAATCGCAGCGTCGTCAGTCGATTGTGAGGAACAAGTCCCTCGAGTGCGTCGTCGATACCAACCACGCTCACGTCGTCGGGCACGGACAGGCCCGCGTTCTCGAGCGCGGCGATAACGCCCAGCGCCATCTGGTCATTTGCCGCAAGCACGGCAGTCGGCGCCTGCGACCCGCCGGCAAGCACCTCGGCCGCAATCCGCTCGCCCATGGCGTACCCACTGTCCGCACTCCAATCGCCACGCAGCATCGGAGCGGCATCGACATGAGCACGACCCAGCGTATCGCGCCAACCGGCCTCACGAAAACGCGAGGAAATCGAGTTTTCCGGACCCGCCACAAACCGCATATTCGAGTGACCATGTTCCAGCAGATAATTGGTCAACAGCTCGCACGATGCGCATACATGGACAGGATGACCGTTCGCACTCCCGGCTGGGGAACAAACTCCTCAAAATCGGGAGCCATGCGGTTCATGTTGAGAATCATGCCGTCGACGGGTCGCTCGACCATGCGGCGCGAGGCATCGGCAAGTGTATAGGGCTTGTCGCCGCCCATCTCGATCATAGTGACGGCAAAATCGTGCTCGCGCGCCGCTTGCATGATACCCTCGAGCGTCGCCAGGTTACCGACACGTGTGATGTTGTACATGCACAGGCCAATAGAACGATACGACCCGCCGCGCAACGCCGCTCCAGCAAAATTGGGACGAAAGTCCAGCTCTTCCATGGCGGCCAGCACACGCTTGCGCGTCTTTTCCGTCACGTTGGGCATACCGTTGACCACGCGAGACACAGTCTGGCGGCTCACGCCAGCGAGCGCCGCAACCTCTGCCGCGCTCGCCGAATGACCATTCCTTGTCTGCTGAGCCATGCCTTCCACGCTAACCTGCTTCCCAACTATTCCCCGCGCCCATGGCGCATCGTACATACATCGATAACGTGCTCATGATACCCGAGCCATATACCACAACATGAAAACTTCTGTCAATCAAAACCGCTTACCGAACAAATACAACCGTTCGCGGCTGTTTGAAGTTGTTTTGTTTCTATACATCCCAGCCGGATGTTAACGTGCTCATTGTCAAATGTTCACGTGCTCATTTTGGTTCTAATCATTTTAAGATAGTGTTTATCGGGCTTTTCACCGCTGAACGCTAACCAGGGAGCCTCCTGAGCGCAAACGCACAATATCGAACAGCGAGACGAGAGGGTGTATGCATATGTCTTTGCTAAACCGCGTACAGCAGCTGCCGAAGGGCTTTGTTTGGGGCGCCGCAACCGCCGCGTACCAAACGGAAGGTTCCACGAAGGTGGCAGGCAAGGGTAAGACCATGTGGGACGATTACCTTGTCGCCCAGGGTCGCTTTTTGCCCGACCCGGCCAGTGATTTCTACAACCGCTACGAGGAGGATATCCGCCTTTCTGCCGAGCATGGACTCAACGCCATCCGTGTGTCCATCGCCTGGACCCGCATCTTCCCCAACGGCGACGATGCCGAGCCCCTCGCCGAGGGCGTTAAGCACTACCACGAGCTGTTCGCCTGCTGCAAAAAGTATGGCGTCGAGCCCTATGTGTCCCTGCATCACTTTGACTCCCCCGCCGCCCTGTTCAACCAGGGCGACTGGCTCAACCGCAAGACCGTCGACGCCTATGTGCGCTATGCCGAGTTCTGCTTCCGCGAGTTCCGCGAGGTCAAGAATTGGTTCACCATCAACGAGCTCATCAGCCTCTCGCACTCCCAATACATCCAAGGCAACTTCCCGCCCAACCATCACTTTGATGTGACGAGCGGCATCCAGAGCCAGCACAACGAGCTCGTTGCCCACGCCCGCGCCGTCAACCTGTATAAGGATCTTGACGAGACCGAGCACCTGGGCGGACGCATTGGCATGGTCAACGTCCTGACGCCGGCATATCCTGCCACAGACTCGCCCGCCGACCAGCACGCCGCCGACCTGTACAACGCCTTCTACACCGACTTCATCATGGACGGCGCCTTCCTGGGTCACTACTCCGCGCGCACCCTCTCACTCATCAACGAGATTCTGCGTGCCAACAACGCCACACTTACGGTTGAGGACAGCGACATGGAGGAGCTCGCCAAGGCGGCGCCCCGCAACGATATGTTCGGCCTCAACTACTATCAGTCGGCGTTTATCGCCGCCTACGATGGCGAGTCCACCAACAGCTTTAACGGCACCGGAGACAAGGGCACCTCGTGCTTTAAGTTCAAGGGCGTCGGGCAGCAGGTCGATATGCCGGGTATCCCCACCACCGACTGGGATT
>USJB01000018.1 GCA_900554905.1 uncultured Collinsella sp.
CGATATTCACGCCCTGGTCAACGCCATTGGCGAAATGCGTCGCGTGGCGCGCAAGGCTGGTTTGATCGCCATCAAAATCGACGATATCGCTCAGGTCAATGCCCGCTTTGGCTTTGATGCGGGCGACCGCGTTTTGGCAGAATGTGCCGCCTGTCTGGTGGAATGCTCGCGCGGTAAGGGTCGTATGTTCCGCTCGACGGGGCCGATGTTCGTGGCTCTTTTCGACGACTTTGATCCCGAAGAAACCGATGCGATTGCAGAGGAAATCGAGCGGTTCCTGGGTTCGCCCGTGCTCTTTGGCCCATTTGAATATCAGCCGCCCATTCGCGTGGCCACGCTCCATCTGGACGGCGTCGACCGTCAGCCCGTTTCGATTTTGAACGAGCTCAAAGCGTTGCTCGGGAAAGCCGTGCAGGTGCCAGGTACCAAACTGGATTAGCACCGCGCCCACACCGCCTCCCCCATCGTGCGATAATCCTCTGCAGAAGTCACCGACAGCAGAGGGAGTTTGTGATGAAGGTTCTTTTGGTCAATGGCAGCCCCAAGGCAAACGGCAACACCGCCCGCGCACTCGCCGAAGTCGCCGAGCAACTCAATGCCGAAGGCATTGATACCGAGGTGTTTCAGCTGGGCACCAAGCCCATTCGCGACTGCATTGGCTGTGGTCAGTGCGGCAAGCTCGATTGCCGCTGCACCTTTGACGATGACGTGGTGAACGAGCTGATCGCTGCCGCCGAGCAGGCAGATGGCTTTGTCTTTGGCTCGCCCGTCTACTATGCGCACCCCAGCGGACGCATCCTTTCGGCCCTCGATCGCGCATTCTATGCCGGCAGCAAAGCCTTTGCACACAAGCCGGGCGCTGCCGTCGCCGTTGCCCGTCGCGGCGGCACGTCGACCACCTTCGACGTGCTCAATAAGTACTTCACCATCAACCAGATGCCCGTGGTTGCTTCCACGTACTGGAACAACGTGTTTGGCGCCATGCCGGGCGAGGCCGCCCAGGACGCCGAGGGCCTGGCCACCATGCGCAACATCGGCAAGAACATGGCCTGGCTCCTGCATTGTATCGAGGCAGGACAGGCCGCCGGCATCGAAGCCCCCGAAGCCGATCGCGAGCGCACCAACTTCATCAGGTAGAACGGCGGAACAAATACATGAACGTGCAAATTTTTGGCACCAAAAAGTCTTTCGATACCAAGAAAGCACAGCGCTTCTTCAAAGAGCGCCGCATTAAGGTGCAGTTTATTGACCTTAAGGAAAAGGAGATGAGCAAAGGCGAGCTCACGAGCGTGATGCAGGCGGTCGGCGGTATCGACAAGCTGCTCAACCCCAAGGCCAAGGACGAGGAGACGCTCGCGCTCATCCAGCACCTCACCCCTAGCCAGCGCTTCGACAAGCTGCTCGAGAACCAGCAGGTTCTAGCCGAGCCCATCGTGCGTAACGGCAAAAAGGCCACCGTCGGTTATTGCCCCGATGTATGGGGAGCCTGGGAGTAGCTTGTGTTATTTGCCGGCGCGTGGGTATAAGAGCAGGCGTTTGGCATATGATTCAACTGTAAGCCATGTCTAACAAAGGAGGGCACATGCCCAACAAACCCGTGAAGATCATCATGCTTACCGGATACCTCGGTGCCGGCAAGACCACGCTGCTCAACCACATCCTCGCTAACGACGGCGGCATCCGCGCCGCCGTGATCGTCAACGACATCGGCGAGATCAATGTCGACGCCAGCCTTATCGCCGACGGCGGTCTTTCCGAGACCGATGACCTCATCCCGCTCACCAACGGCTGCATCTGCTGCACACTTTCGGATGACCTGGCCAACCAGCTGCAGGGCATCGCCGATTCGGGCAACTTCGATTACATCATCATCGAGGCCTCGGGCATTTGCGAGCCCATCCCCATCGCCTACACCATCTCGAGCTTCTGCGACGAGGCCAAGGTGGGCGGCGAGCCTAAGCTCGCGCTCGACAACATCGTGGCCGTGGTCGACTGTGCCCGCATGTACGACGAGTTCAACGGCGGTCGCGACCTGCTGGCTGAGGATATCGACGAGGACGACATCGAGAGCCTGCTCATCCAGCAGATCGAGTTCTGCTCCACGCTGATCCTCAACAAGACCGATACCGTGAGCCCCGAGCAGATCGCCGAGCTCAAGGCTATCGTGCGCAGCCTGCAGAAGGACGCCGTGATTGTCGAGGCTCAAAACGGAGAGGTTCCTATGGAGGAGCTGCTCGACACCGACCGCTTCGACTTTATGCGCGCCTACAACTCCGCCGCCTGGATCGAGGCCATGGAGCATCCCGAGGAGCACGATGACCCCGAGGTGCTCGAGTACGACATCGAGACCTTTGTGTACTCGCGCCGCAAGCCGTTTGACCTGCAGAAGTTCACCGATTTTGTTGAGCAGGAGTGGCCCGACGAGGTCATCCGCGTCAAGGGCCCGCTGTGGCAGACCGGCGATCCGGACATGTGCTACATGTTCGAGCAGGCCGGCCACCAGATGCGCCTGATGGAGAACGGCCTGTTCGTTGACTCGGCGCCCGAGGGCGAGAAGCAAAAGATCATCGACGAGAACCCCGAGATCATGCAGATTTGGGACGACGAGACGGGCGACCGCATGACGAGCCTGTGCATCATCGGCCGTCACATGGACAAGGATGCGCTCATCGCCTCCCTCGATGCCTGCCTGACCGACTGGCACCGCGCCTAGGTTTATCCAAGCGGGCATTTGTCTGCCTACGTAACCGCCAAACCACCACGAAGGTGCCTGTCCCCTTCGTGGTGGTTTTTCGTTCTGAGCCAAGGAGATTCATGTTCAATATCGTGCTGTATGCGCCCGAGATTCCGGCCAATACGGGCAATATCGGCCGTACCTGCGTGGTCACCGGCGCCCGCCTGCATCTGGTGGAGCCGCTGGGGTTTTCGCTCGACGACAAAACGGTGCGTCGCGCCGGCCTGGGCTACTGGCAAAACTTGGACGTGACCACCTATGCCAGCTGGGAGGATTTCCTTGCGCGCAATGGTCTCTCCCCTGCCGACGAACGCCTGCATCTGCTGACCAAAAAGGCACGCCGCACCTATGCGCAGAGCACCTACCGCGACGGCGACTACTTGGTCTTTGGCAGCGAGAGCTCGGGCATTCCCGAGCCACTGCTTGCCGCGGCGCCCGAGCGCTGCGAGCGCATCCCCATGCTGCGCGATTGCGACTCACTCGATAACGCCGAGGCTTGGGAAGCCCACGAAGAATCGCTGGGGCATACCGAGGACAGCCACGAGGCCATTCTTCAACAGGACATCTGCGGCAACTTCATCAATCCGGACGACTACCGCATCAGCGCACTCAACCTCTCCAACAGCGCCGCCATCGTCCTCTACGAAGCCCTGCGCCAAACAGGCTTTCCGGGAATGTGACAAAGGAACTGTCCCTTTGTCACATTCAAACGCCGCGCCGATGGCACACACGCCTAATTGATGCTCTAGATAAAGAGCCCTCACTTTTAATCAGAATTAACTAAAGTAAAATGAAGTTAAACGGCGGTGTGAAAGGAGAGCTTTGTGGAATATCTCGAGAACCCGTTTACCCCCAGTTTTGGTGAGGTTCCTGCCCACCTCGCTGGCAGACAACAGATTATTCGGGATTTGGACCGTGCCTTCTTGAGCCAGCGCAGGCGCCCAGAATTGACCTCGATCTTCTCAGGCGCTCGTGGAACCGGTAAAACCGCTCTCATGTCGTCGCTCGCGACAAGGGCGGAATCCCACGGCTGGATTGCCGTAAAGACGACCGCGCTCCCGGGAATGCTTGAGGAAATCGAGTTCGGGGCGAAACGTGCTGCCGGCCATCTTATCGACCCGTCCAACCACTTCGAAGTCACCGGTCTCGGAATTGCACCGCTCGGCAGCATCGAGGTCAGTCGCGTTCACGATGCCTCAACCTGGCGGTATCGCATGAGCGACATCATCGACCAGCTCAACGAGGCGGGCACCGGTCTGCTCGTCACGGTTGACGAGGTGGACCCGACACTCGACGAGATGATTCAGCTCGCAGCGACGTATCAGCACTTTGTGACCGATGGAAAACGCGTCTCGCTGCTCATGGCGGGACTTCCCAACAACGTCTCGACGTTGCTGAACCACAAGACGGTCTCGTTCCTTCGCCGCGCCCAACAATATCATCTGGGTCGCATTGCCGACTATGACGTGCGCGAGGCCTTGATTCGCACAATCCAGGAAAACGATCGCCTGGCAGATGCTGAGGGAATCGATAGAGCCGTTCGCTCGATCTCTGGTTTTCCCTTCCTATTGCAACTCGTAGGCTACCGTGCCTGGGATCTCACAAGCGATTCGAAGGAAATCTCGTCACGCGACTTTGACCTGGGAATCAAAATCGCGCGCGACGAGATGGACGACCGAATCCTCGCGGCAACCTATCGGGAACTCACTGCAGAGGACAAGCGATTCCTCATCGCCATGCTCGATGACGAAGAAGAGTCCACCACCGCCGACCTTATCGAGCGCCTTAAGCGTTCGCCGCAGCAGGTCTCCCGCTACCGACGCCGCATGATAGATGCCGGCATCATCGGAGAACGAGGACGAGGGCTCGTCGCATTTGAATTGCCATTCTTCCGCGACTATCTCGCGGCTCAATGCGTGAAATAGAAATCAATGTGACAAAGAGGCAGTCCCTTTGTCACATTGCCTATAGGTAGCGACCGGTGATGCTCTTGGAGCAGACTGCGATGTCGCCTGGCGTACCGGCGCAGACGATTTGCCCGCCCGCATCGCCACCGCCCGGGCCCATGTCAATCACGTAATCGGCGTTACGGATAAGGTCGAGGTCATGCTCGATCACGATAACTGTGGCGCCCTTGGCAACGAGGCCGTCAAACACGTTCAACAGCACCTGAACATCGAGCGGATGCAGGCCGATCGTGGGCTCGTCGAACACGAATACGGCATCGTCCTGCACACGGCCCATCTCGCTCGCAAGCTTAAGACGCTGCGCCTCGCCGCCCGAAAGCGCCGGTGTGGGCTCGCCAAGCGTGAGATAACCCAGGCCCAGGTCGTGCAAAGTCTGTAAGCGCGTCTGAACCTTCTTGAGTCCCAGTGTGACGTCGATGGCCTCGTCCACACTCATGTCCATAAGCTGCGGCAGCGTAAGCAGACTCCCGTCCTTGCCCTCGCGATGGATATGCGAGGCGGCCTCGGCGTAGCGCGAACCACGGCATGCCGGGCAGACGATCTCGACGTCGGGCAAAAACTGCACGTCGAGCGAAATCGAGCCCGTTCCATCGCACGTAGGGCAGCGCAAGGCGCCAGTGTTGTAGCTAAAGGCACCCGCCTTGTAGCCGGCTGCCTTGGCCTCGGGCGTACGGGCGAAGGCGCGACGCAGTTCGTCATGGATGTCGGCATAAGTCGCCACCGTCGAGCGCACGTTGGCGCCGATGGGCGTGGCGTCAATCAGGTTGGCACGGGCGATACCCTCGGCGTCGACCCAACGCACATGTTTTGGCAGGCGCCCACTGGCTGCCTGCGCCTTGAGTGCCGGAATGAGCGTCTCGAGCACCAACGTCGTCTTGCCCGAACCCGAAACGCCCGTCACCGCGACAAGGCGACCGCGCGGGATATCGACTTCGAGCGGCTTGACGGTGTGGATGGTATCGGTTGCCATGCGGATATGTCCCTGGTCGAACATGTCGTCGTCAGTCACCTGCGGACGCAAGCGCTTGGGCTCTGCGCGCAAAAACGGAGCGATGCGGCTGCCCCGCGATTGCTCGACCTCGTCTACTGTACCGGCAGCGATCACGTTACCGCCGCCTGCTCCGGCGACGGGGCCCATCTCGACCAGATAGTCGGCTTCCGCCAGTACGCGCGTATCGTGGTCGACAACGGCCACGGTGTTGCCGTCGCCTACCAGGTCGCGCATCACACCAACCAGGCCGTCGACATTTGCCGGATGCAGGCCAATCGAGGGCTCGTCCAACACATAAAGCACGCCTGTCGATCGGTTGCGCACCACGCGAGCAAGTTGCACGCGCTGGCGCTCACCCGTGGAGAGCGTGGCACCGGCGCGATCGAGTGAAAGGTAATCGAGACCCAGGTCGACCAGGCGACGGGCCGCACTCAAAAACGAATCGCAGATATCCGCTGCCATGGGCTGCATCTCAGTCGGCAAGGATGCAGGCACCCCGCGCACCCACTCAATCGCCTCGCCCAGCGTCATGGCCGCGGCTTGCGCTAGATTGATACCGCACACCTGGGGCTGGCGCGCAGCCTCGGAGAGACGCGTGCCGCCGCAATCGCGGCATGGCCCCTCGCGCAAAAAGCGCGCAACGCGTTTTAAACCCTTATCGTCCTTAACCTTGGCGAGCGCATTCTCGACGGTATAGACGGCGTTGTAATAGGTAAAGTCGAGCGGCGTGGCGCCCTCGCCGTTTTTGGGGACGTAGAGAATGTGCTTCTTAACCGCCGGACCATGAAACACGATGTCGCGCTCTTGAGGCGTGAGCTGGTTAAACGGCACGTCGGTGCGCACGCCCATCTCGCCGGCCACCTGCTTCATCAGATCCCACATGAGCGTACCCCAGGGAAGCACCGCGCCTTCGTTGATGGTCTTTGACTCGTCGGGCACCAGACTCGCCTCGTCCACCTCGCGCATGACACCAGTGCCGCCGCAGGTAGAGCACGCGCCGCCGCTGTTAAAGGCAAGGTCCTCGGCACCCGGCGCGTAGAACTCGCGGCCGCATGCGGGGCACGTGAGCGACAGGCCCGCAGCCACGTTAAGGCTCGGCTCCACACGCGCCCCGCAATGCGGGCACACGTGATGGGCGCAACGGCTAAAGAGCAGACGCAGGCTATTGTTGAGTTCAGTCATGGTGCCAAAGGTCGAGCGTACGCCCGGCACGCTCGGACGCTGGTGCAGCGCGAGCGCCGCCGGCACGTGCAGCACCTCGTCCACCTGGGCGTGTTCGGCCTGCGTCAGGCGACGTCGAGTATAGGTGCTAAGTGCTTCCAAGTAGCGACGCGAGCCCTCGGCATAAAGAACCCCCAGTGCCAGCGAACTCTTGCCCGAACCCGACACGCCGGCAATACCCACGAGCTTTCCCAGCGGGATATCAATATCGATGTCCTTAAGGTTATGGACACGCGCGCCACGCACCTCGATAGCCTGCGGGCTCATCTTCTGTTCCGTCACCTTTATCACCCTACTCATGCCATAAAACTCGATCGCGAACGTATGCGCCCAGCATGGGCACGGTAAACCGGACGAGGCCGTATCCGGCAGCCTCGATGACGCGCTCGCGAATCAGGCTTGCGCGATATTTGCTCGCCCAACTCTGAGTACGGTCGCAGCGCTCAATGATATCCGCCATACGCGTCGGTTTACCCTCGTCAACCGCCATGGCCTCGATAAAGAGGCGCTGTGGACTGCGCAGCCCGTAATACAGGGGCGCGTCAACCGCTTCGTAGAACTCGGAGACGGCATCCGCATGGCCATCCTCGACATCGCGCCTTTCGATGACCTGCGAGCCGCGTCGAACAGCAGACCGCCACATGTAATAGCCCACCAGTTGAACCATATAGGGATGCCCCATGCTCTTGTGCGCCGCAAGGTCCGCCGTCTCCGCATCGACGCAGAGACCGGTACTCTCGACTGTCTGGATATATGAATCCCGCACCCTGGGCAAAGATATCGACCCCAGCGTACGCTGCTGGGCACGCCGCAAAAACGTCACGCTCGGCTCTTCGAGCAAGTCATCAACCATACTGGGCAATCCAGCGAACACCAGCGCAAGACCGCGCTGGTCGCTATCGGGCAATCCCGTAGCATCCTGATCTCCGAGCACTTGCTGATAGAGAACGGCAAGAGCCGCCAGCTCCTCGATAGACGCAGGCTGCGCCTCGTCAATCGCAAACAGCATGCCCTTGCCTGGACCGAGCTTCTTGAGGCGCTCGTTGACCAGCCCTCGTAACGTCTCGCCCTTTGCTCGCGCCGCCTCGACCGACATCCGGCCAAACGACGGCCCGAATTCCATTGACGTCACAACGGGTTTATTCGAGCGAAGCGCGTCGGCCAATCGGTCGCATAAGCCAAGCGAAGCGGAATCGGAGACAACCGCCCATCCGCGCTCATTGGCTAGACGTTGCAGCTCCCGCAGGAGAACCGTCTTGCCGCAGCCGCGGTTTCCCGTAATGAGCATGAGCCTGCCCGGCGCTCCGGCGCCGTTGTCGAGTCCTTCCTCAAAATCTTCGATGACCGACTCTCGACCGATGAGCATCGGAGGCCGCTTGCCTGCCGTTGGCTTAAAGGGATTTGGATTCATGTCGGCCTCCTCGGATCGGTAAACCCTGGTAATAGTTATACCAACTTATACCGAGTTATACCAATTAAATGCGGCAAAGAGTCTGACCCTCTATCACCTATGGCCGAAAAACTCGGCGTCTGCTGCTCGCCAGGAGCGGAAGGTGGTGGGATCGACCTTTACGTGCGCTGCGGCGGGGACGTCGTACCATTTGACCGTATAACCGGCGCCGTGAGAGCAAAAGACCGAATCGGGCGTGTTGGGCAGATCGGTCTCGGGCCCATAGGCGGCCGCCTCGATTACGCGCTCGGCATCATGGCAAGCCGCATAGCCGGCGAACTCTAGGTACAGATGCCCACGACCACTCGTGTAGGCGGCCACCTCCAGCGCATAATCCTGCACCTCGGATGCCGGCACGCGACCCACAAGCTTCGCCCGATCGCCCGCCATCGTCGGCGGCTCGTACTCGGCACCCATGCGCGTGGCATCCGAGAGCGCCCGGCCCACGCACTCCCCCGGCACCTCGAGCTCAAAGCGGTACCACGGCTCCAACAGCACCGCCGCGCCGGCCTCATGCGCCTGCATCAAACCCTGGCGAATCGCGCGGTACGTGGCCTGGCGAAAATCGCCGCCCTCGGTATGTTTGGCATGCGCACGGCCGCCCGTGAGCGTAATGCGCACATCGGTGATGGGCGAGCCGGTCAGCACGCCCAGGTGGTCGCGCTCCATGGCGTTGGTGAGTGCCAGACGCTGCCAGTTAAGATCGAGCTCGTCGGTCGAGGTCACGGTGCCAAACTGCACGCCCGAGCCCGCCGGCAACGGCTCCAGACGCAGATGCACCTCGGCATAGTGGCGCAGTGGCTCAAAGTGGCCCACGCCCTCGACCGGCTGCGAAATAGTCTCCTTATAGAGAATGCCGCCAGACTCAAACGAAACCGAAAGGCCAAAGCGATCTGCCAACACCCGCTGCACGACCTCGAGTTGCACGGCGCCCATCAACTGCAAATGAATCTGCTCAAGATGCGTATTCCAGCTTACGCCGAGCATGGGATCTTCGTCCGCCAGCTCAGTCAGCGCTTTGAACACCGTATGGACGTCATGTTTGTCCGGAAGCACCGTATAGGTGAGGACCGGAGCGATGATGGGCGCATCGCACGCGGACTCCGCGCCCAGGGCGTCCCCTGAGCGAACGTGCGCAAGACCCGTCACGGCACAAATACCGCCAGCAGCAACTTCTTGGGCAAGCTCATACTTCTCGCCGTTATAGATGCGGACCTGATCGACCTTCTGCTCCCATGCCTCGGCACCGGAACGTCCGTCAATCATCTGCTTGGCATGCAGCGTGCCGCCGGTCACTTTAACCCATGCCAAGCGCTCGCCGCGATCTCCGCGGCTCACGCGGTAGACGCGCGCGGCAAACTCCGGGCGCCATGCCTGTTCGCGCATCAGCGCACATATGCCATCCAGCAGCTCGTCCACGCCTTGGTCCTTGAGCGCCGAGCCGGCAAAGCAGGGAAAGAGCTTGCGCTCGGCAACCATGCGTGACAGCGTCGCGACGGAAAGCTCACCCACCTCTAGAAACTCCTCGAGCGCCGCCTCGTCCAACGCAGCAGCGTCCTCCTGAACGGCCCCACCCACCAGCAGTTCGTTGGCATCCAGGCACCCCTCAGAAAGACGCTGCCCAAGTTGTGCCAGCAAAACATCGCGGCCGGGATTCTCCAAATCGATTTTGTTGATATAGATGAACGTCGGGATCTCATAGCGCGCGAGCAGGCGCCACAGGGTTTCGGTGTGCCCCTGCACGCCGTCGTTGGCACCCACAACCAAAATCGCATAGTCGAGCGCGCGCAGCGTGCGCTCCGCCTCGGCAGAAAAATCGACATGCCCCGGCGCATCCACGAGCATGACGCGGGTATCGCCATGCTCGAGCACGGCCTGCGACGAGAAGATCGTGATGCCACGCTCGCGCTCGATCGCGTTAGTGTCCAGATGCGAATCGCCATCGTCCACGCGGCCGCGCTTGCGAATGCGACCCGCGTTGAACAGCATGGCCTCGGCTAGCGTGGTCTTGCCTGCATCGACATGCGCCAAGATTCCAACGACCGCTTGCTTCGACATGGCTCTCCTCTTATTACGAGCCCATCGCACGCGGCAACGGGCGTCCTCGTTCCATACTGGATGATACAATTTACGGGCCGGCGGGCGAAGCGGGCCCTATCCCCCGACCGAGCTCATCGCCCCGCGTTGCCGCGCGGCGATTTTCGTAGGTTCGCGCCTTGCGAAAGCCGGCTTGCAAAACAGCGTAGCGAACGAAAATAGCCCCACCCGGGGCCATTTTCGTTCGTGCAAATTGTTGATACGCGTCCCCGCTCTTATGCCTCGCGCAGCCAGTCAAACGCAACACGCGGTGTACCGTCGGACACATACACGATGCCGGCGCGCTTAAACCCGGCCTTGATGCTCGCACCCTGCATGGGCAGGTTATCCTGATGCGTGTCGATGCGCAGGTGGTCGGCACGCTCCTTGGCAAAGGCAAACATCGCAGCCGCGATACCGTGCACGGTGCCGTCGGATGCCACACGGTGCAGCACGGCGTACGGAGTGTCGCTACGCCATTGACCGTCCTCAATTACGTCATAGCACTCGTCCGGGCCCGGTAAAAAGGCAAACGTCGCCACCACGCGGCCGTCGACTTCGCACACATAGCTACCACCGGCGGCGATATCGGCAGTCAGTTGCTCGGCCGAAGGCGTGCCCTCGGGCCACTGCGTGGCGTTGCCATGCGCGCGCATAAAGGCACGGGCCGCGTCATAGATAGCCATGACAGTGGGAATGTCGGTATCGAGGGTTTTTCTGATCATCACGCGGCGACCTCACGTTTATTGGTATCACTTTGATTGAGCAATGATACCAGCGTTTGAAGAGGGGCGCGAAGCAGATGGGAAGCAAAAAGCGAGCCGCCTGGTCAAAGGCCAAAAGCGAGTTTTTGGGCGCTGCTACGGGCGGCGATATGAGCGACCTGTTTGCGCGCGAGGACGAGCGCCGCGACGCTCTGGACGCCGAGCGCGATGAAGCCTGGCGCTACAAGTCGTGCGAGCGCAAAAACCGTTACGACACGCGCGCCGAGGCCGAGGCAGTTATGGCCGACTGCGAAAACCGCGGGCGGCGTGGTTTGGCCTGCTACAAATGCGAATACTGCGGTGGATGGCACCTGACGTCGCACCCATGGAAATAGACGCCGCATCGGCACGGCGCTAGCGAAGCGCCGGTAATCGCACGCCAGTTACGGGCGCGGCGGCACTAACACATCGTAGCGAACGGCCTTGCCCGCAAGCTGATAGCTCGGCTTAACGCCGGCAAGCAGCGGCCCCTTCACCGGTCGCTTGATAACGACCTTGCGCGGGTGCGCCGCAAGCGCAGCTTCGACCAGCGTC
>USJB01000019.1 GCA_900554905.1 uncultured Collinsella sp.
CACGGCGATCGGCGCCGCGTACTTGGCGGGCCTTGCCGTTGGCTATTGGGAGGACCTGGAGGAGCTGGAGCAAAACGCTCAGATCGTCAAAGTCTTCCATCCTCACATGTCCGCCGAGCGCCGTGAGAGCAACCTCGCTGGTTGGCGTGATGCCGTCAAGCGTTCGCTCAACACCGCTCAGTAGGGTTGCGACGAGCTGCTCGATACAGCAAACCGTTAAACTTATGCACGGCGCGAGGCAACAATGTCGTCATGCGTCTTGCCAGCAAGGTCATCTTCCGGCCGCAATGAAAGGGGCATCAACCCATGACCGTCACCTACGATACGTCCCGTGTGACCCTTGTCGATCACCCACTCGTCCAGCACAAGCTGTCGATCCTGCGCGACAAAAACACCGGCACCAACCAGTTCCGCCAGCTCGTGCGCGAGCTTGCGCTCTTTGACGGCTACGAGGCCATGCGCGACCTGCCCATGGAAGACGTCGAAGTCGAGACCCCCATCACCACCGCAACGTTTAAGCAGCTCGCCGGCAAAAAGCTCGCCATCGTTCCCATCCTGCGTGCGGGCCTCGGCATGGTCGACGGTATCCTCGACTTGGTACCCTCGGCTCGCGTGGGCCACATTGGAATGGAGCGCGACGAGGTTACTCACGAGCCGCATGAGTATTACTGCAAGATGCCCAAGGATATCGACCAGCGCATCTGCCTGGTCGTCGACCCCATGCTCGCCACGGGCGGTTCGGCCGAGATGGCCATCAGCTACCTGCGCGAGCGCGGTGTCAAGGACATCCGCATGCTGTGCATCGTCGCTGCCCCCGAGGGCCTCAAGTCGCTGACCGAGAAGGACCCAGATGTGCATATCTATACCTGTGCTATCGACGACCATCTCAACGAGGCTGCCTACATCGTTCCCGGCCTGGGCGACGCCGGCGATCGCATCTACGGCACGCTCTAGTCGCTGGGCTAAGACGGCCGCGGCTGCAAATAGGAAGAAATGGTGCGCGCGGGCAAGTAGAAGACGCCTGTGCGCACCTTTAGTTAATGGACGTTTTGCCCCGCAGGGTTCGAGAAAAACGTATTACCGTACCTGCGGCATAAAGAAGGTCTTAAGAAAACGAACAGGTGCGTATTAACCGATGCTTTTTCGGTTGTACTTTAGCGATTGGCTCGTACAATAGTCACCAATGTTTGGCTGGGACTGTGCTGTGAGGCGTTAAAAAGGAAAGTGAGGACGCCAGTGTTTCAGGTAGCCGATCTGCTCGCTATCGTTGCAGGCGCCATCGCGGGCGCAATTGCCTTCCTTCCCTTTGTCTTTACGCTCAAGCCGGTTCTTGACGATAAGCAGAATGCGGACATGCTCAAGGGTATGGTGAGTCTGGCGGTCTCGGCAATCGCTCTGCTCGTCTTTACCTTGGTTGTGTTTGTGTTGTTCGGAGAGGCATTTCGCATGTTCCTCCTGGGCGAGGCGATCGGCTTCGTGGCCTTTATGGCCGCCTGCACGGTTCGCGTCGCCAAGGCGCTGCGAGATCCTCATGAGGTCGAAAGGTAAGTCGTGGAAATTTTTGAAAAGCTGCCTGATGAGATTAATCATCTGGTCAGCGAGTTCAGCTCCACCCCTGTCGTGGGCGATCTGAGCTGCGGCATCACGCAGTACTCGTTTTGGCTGATCGTCTCCACGATCGTGCTCCTGATCGTCCTGGCCGTGTTCAAGAAGAAGCAGACCCTGGTTCCCAAGGGCTTCTTCGTCAACGGTTTCGAGTACATCATCGAGTACGTCGAGAACGATATCGGCAAGGGCGTCGTGGGTGAGAACTGGAAGAAGCACTTCCCGTTCCTGTGCTCGCTTTTCCTGTTCATCCTGATCAATAACATGATCGGCCTGATCCCGGGAATGAAGCCCGGCACCGGCGCAATCGGCTCCACCGCCGCGCTCGCCATCTTCGCCTTCGTGTACTTCATCTACTACGGATGCAAGGCTCACGGCGTGATCGGCTACATCAAGAGCCTCGCCCCGCAGGGCGTGAGCTTCCCGATGAACGTGCTCGTGTGGGTCGTCGAGCTTTTCTCGACCTTCCTGCGCCTCATCACGCTTGCCGTCCGTCTGTTCTGCAACATGTTCGCAGGACACGTGGTCATGGGCTCGTTCGCCATCATGGCGAGCATGTTCATGCAGCCGCTGCTTCAGCAGGTTTCCGCGGCCCACGCCGTCGGCGCCCTGCCTTCGCTGGCCTGGCTTGCCATCCTCATCCTGATCTATGCGATCGAGCTTGTGGTCGGCGCCATCCAGGCTTACGTCTTCACGGTCCTTACCGCCGTGTATGTCTCCGAGGCAGAGGAGGTCGCGGAGGAGGAGTAATCTTCCGTTCGCGCCTTAAAGGTAAGGCAATTCGTTAAACCGCCGGTGCCCGTACCCATGGAGCCCGGCAGTTATAAAAAGGTTATCCTGCGTGAAATAAGACACGCACGACAAAGGAGGAATCGTGGGAGTTATCGGTTACGGTCTCGGTGTTATCGGCGCTGGTCTTGCTATCGGCCTGTCTGCTCTGGGTGCTACGGGTGCTATGGCCCGTCAGCCTGAGGTCCAGGGCCGCGTGTTCACCGTCTTCATCATGGGCTCCGCCTTCGGCGAGGCTCTGGCTCTGATCGGCTTCGTTGTCGCGCTGATCGTTAAATAGCACGGAGCGTCAAGTATGAATCTTTCATCCCAGAAGAGCGCGATCGCACTCTCCGCGTCCGCGGCCGCGCTGCTCATGCCGGTTTCCGCGTTCGCCGAGGACGGCGCTGCCGGTGCGGACATCCTCATCCCTAAGATGGCGGAGTTCATCCCGGCGCTTATCGCCTTCCTGATCATCTGGATCGTGCTGGCAAAGGTCGCCCTGCCGGGCATCATGAAAACCATGGAGGAGCGCGGCAAGAAGATCGAGGAGAGCCTCGACGAGGCCGAGAAGACCAAGCAGGAGGCTATCGCCAAGCGCGCTGAGTCCGACTCGATCGTCACCGACGCCCGTCGTCAGGCTGCCGACATCGTTCTCGAGGCCCGTAAGGACGCCGAGTCCGAGCGTGCCCGTATCATCGAGGCTGCTCACAAGGAGGCCGAGGAGATCATCGCCAAGGCCCATACGACCGTCGAGGACGAGCGCAAGTCCATCTACGCCGGTGCCGCGAGCTCCATCGCCGACCTGTCCGTTGCCGTCGCCACCAAGATCGTGGGCGAGGCACTCGAGGACGATGCCGAGCAGAAGAAGCTCATCGAGCGCTACATCCAGGAAGCAGGTAGCCTGAATGCCGACTAGCCGCTATCAGGACAAGGTACTCGAGACCTACGCGCGCTCCCTTTTGGAAGCCGCCAAGGCCGAGAACCATGTGTTCGAGGACCTCGAGATGATCGAGCGCTTGGCTTCTGCCAGCCCCGAGATCATCGCCGTGCTCGACACCATGTCCAAGCGCGACCAGCTCGACCTTCTTCCCAAGGTGGCAGCTGCCTTTAAGTATGTTGCCGAGGAAGACGAGGATGTAGTGGGCGTGACCGTCACCACGGCGATCCCGCTCGACGACGAGCTGCGTCAAACCATCACTAAGAAATGCGAGCAGGACTTCGGCCGCAAGGTATTCCTTATCGAGCAGGTCGACCCGTCTATCGTGGGCGGCCTGGTGCTCGAGGCCCGCGGCGAGCGTCGTGACATCTCCGTCAAGACGCAGCTGCGCATCGCGCAGGAGACCCTCGCAAACTCTGCTAATTCGTACGGAGGTGAAGCCTAATGTCCGAAACCCTCAATGCCCAGGATATCGCCAAGAAACTGCAGGAGCAGCTCACGAGCCTCTCCGCGACGGTCGATACGCATGAGGTTTCAACGGTCGACGAGGTAGGCGACGGCATCGCGCGCGTCTCCGGCCTCAAGAGCGCCATGGCAGGCGAGCTTCTGGAGTTCAAGAGCTCCGATACCGGTGAGACCGTCTTCGGCCTTGCCCAGAACCTTGACCGTGACGAGGTCGGCGCCGTTCTGTTCGGTGCCGTCGACTCCATCAAGGAAGGCGACGAGTGCCGCACCACTGGCCGCATTATGGATATCCCCGTGAGCCGTGCCATGCTCGGCCGCGTCGTCAATCCGCTCGGCCAGCCCATCGACGGTTTGGGTGACATTGTCGCCACGCACCGTCGTCCTATCGAGTTCAAGGCCCCCGGCGTCATCGACCGTACCCCGGTGTGCGAGCCGGTTCAGACCGGCCTGCTGGCTATTGACTCCATGGTGCCCATCGGCCGTGGTCAGCGTGAGCTCATCATCGGCGACCGTAAGACCGGTAAGACCGCCATCGCCATCGACGCTATCCTCAACCAGCGCGGCAAGGGCATGGTCTGCATCTATGTCGCCATCGGCCAGAAGGCCTCCACGGTTGCCAACATCCGCGAGACCCTCGCTCAGCACGGTGCGCTCGACTACACCATCATCGTTTCGGCCACCGCTGCCGATTCCGCCCCTATGCAGTACATCGCGCCTATGGCCGGTGCCGCTATCGGCGAGTTCTTCATGTACAACGGCGAGGACGGTAAGCCCGCCAGCGAGACCAACCCCGGCGGCCACGTGCTCGTCATCTACGATGACCTGTCCAAGCAGGCTGTGGCCTACCGTCAGATGTCGCTGACGCTGCATCGTCCGCCCGGACGCGAGGCCTATCCTGGCGACATCTTCTACCTGCACTCTCGTCTGCTCGAGCGTGCCGTCAAGATGTCCAAGAAGAACGGTTACGGCTCCATGACGGCACTGCCGATCATCGAGACCCAGGACGGCGACGTCTCGGCCTACATTCCGACCAACGTCATTTCCATTACCGATGGTCAGATTTACCTGCAGTCCGAGCTCTTCTTCCAGGGTCAGCGCCCGGCAGTCGACGTGGGCATCTCCGTGTCCCGCGTCGGTGGCGATGCGCAGACCAAGGCCATGAAGCAGGTCGCCGGCAACCTTCGCCTGGACCTTGCTTCCTATCAGGAGCTCGCTGGCTTTACCCAGTTCGGCTCCGACCTCGACGAGGCTACTCAGAAGCAGCTGACCCATGGTGCCCGCATGACCGAGCTCCTGAAGCAGCCGCGCTACAAGCCGTTCGAGGTTGGCGAGCAGATCGTTACGCTGTTCGCTGGCAACGAGGGCTTCCTGGATGACCTGGAGATCGCCGACGTGCTGCCTTTCCGTGCCGAGCTCATCGAGTACATGGACAATGGCTTTGGCTCGCTGCTCGACAAGGTTCGCGCCAAGAAGATTGACGATGACACCAAGGCTGAGCTCCTGCGCGTCATCGGCGACTTTAAGCAGCAGTTCATGGCTAAGCACCATGCCGATACGACTGGATCAGAGGAGAACTAAGCCCTATGGCCAACCTTCGCGACATTAAGAAGCGAATCTCCTCGGTTACCACGACCAAGCAGATCACGCGCACGATGGAGATGGTCTCTACGGCCAAGATCCGTCGTGCCCTCGATCGCTCCAAGCAGGCCGAGCCCTATAAGGAGGCGCTGACCGACGTCATGTTGACGGTCGCCGGCGACGCCTCCTGTTCGGGCACCGATCCCATGCTGCAGAAGCATGAGAGTGTCAAGCATGGCCTGATTGTCGTTATTGCCTCGGACCGCGGCCTTGCCGGCGGTTTCAATACGACGGTGGAGCGCACGGCCGAAAAGCTCGCCGCTTCTTGGGCGAACGACGGCATCGAGTGCGAGATCATCGCGTGCGGGCGTAAGCCGGCCACGTATTTCCGTGACCGCGCAAACGTTGTCATGCACTTTGAGGGCAACTCCTCTGAGCCCGATTTCAATCAGGCCCGCATGATCTCCTCTCATACCTGCGATGCGTATCGTGCCGGTGAGCTTGACCGTGTCGAGCTTGTCTACCACCACGCCAAGAACCGCGTGGATCAGGAGCTTCGCGTCGAGCATCTGTTGCCGCTCGACCCCGAGATGATCGCTATGGCCCACGGTCCGCGTAAGAACGAGACCGACGCCCCTAAGCGCATCTCGTCCACGTTCGAGTTCGTGCCCTCTCCCGAGCATGTTCTCGGCAAGCTTGTGCCGTCTTATATCCTGACGGTCATCTACCAGGCCCTGATCGATTCGGCGGCTGCTGAGCAGGGTGCACGCCGCAAGGCCATGCACTCCGCGACGGAAAACGCCACCGCGATCATCTCGACCCTTACCCGCACGTATAGTCGCGTGCGCCAGGCTTCGATTACGACCGAGATCAACGAGATCGTCGGCGGAGCCTCAGCATTGGAGGAACAGTAATGGCTAATAACACCGTAAAGCTTGCGGTCGAGGAAGCCACCAAGAAGACGACTGCCGGTGATGGTCGCATCGTGCGAATCATCGGCCCTGTCGTCGACGTCAAGTTTGACGGCGCGGTGCCCCCGATCTACAACGCGCTCACGGTCGAGGCCGAGACCCCGATCGGTCACCTGAGCACGATCCTCGAGGTCGAGAGCCAGCTTCCGGGCGGCGTCGTCCGCACGGTCGCCATGTCCTCGACCGACGGCCTGCAGCGCGGCCTCATCGCCACCGATACCGGTGAGCCCATGAAGATGCCCGTTGGCCCCAAGACGCTCGGCCGCATTTGGAACGTCATGGGCAAGCCTGTCGACGGTAAGCCCATGCCCGAGGTGGAGGAGTTCTATCCCATCCACCACGCAGCGCCCCGCTTCGACGAGCTCACCACCAAGACCGAGATCTTCGAGACCGGCATCAAGGCCGTCGACCTGCTCGAGCCCTACATCCGTGGCGGCAAGACAGGTCTGTTCGGCGGCGCCGGCGTCGGCAAGACCGTTCTGATTCAGGAGCTCATCAACAACCTCGCCCAGGAGCACGGCGGTACCTCGGTGTTCACCGGCGTCGGCGAGCGTACCCGCGAGGGCACCGACCTGTTCCTCGAGATGAGCGAGTCTGGCGTTATCGACAAGACCTGCTTGGTCTATGGTCAGATGAACGAGCCGCCCGGAGCGCGTCTGCGCATCGGTCTGGCCGGCCTTACCACCGCTGAGTACTTCCGCGATCGTGGCCAGGACGTTCTGCTGTTCATCGACAACATCTTCCGCTTCTCCCAGGCAGGTTCCGAGGTTTCCGCACTGCTGGGCCGTATGCCGTCCGCCGTTGGTTACCAGCCCACGCTGGCAACCGAGATGGGCGACCTCCAGGAGCGCATTACCTCGACCAAGACGGGCTCCATTACCTCCGTCCAGGCTGTCTACGTCCCCGCAGACGACCTGACCGACCCGGCGCCTGCCACGACGTTTACGCACCTCGACGCCACCACGGTTCTTTCGCGTAGCATTTCGTCGCTCGGCCTGTTCCCGGCTATCGACCCGCTTGCGTCTTCCTCCGACGCTCTCGATCCCTCGATCGTCGGCGAGGAGCACTACCGTGTCGCCGTCAAGGTCCAGGAGCTCCTGCAGGAGTACTCCGACCTTCAGGACATCATCGCCATTCTGGGTATGGACGAGCTGTCCGAGGAGCAGCGCCTTACGGTCAACCGTGCCCGTAAGATTCAGCAGTTCCTCTCGCAGTCCTTCCACGTCGCCGAGAAGTTCACCGGCAACCCCGGTGTCTACGTCCGTGTCGAGGATACCGTCCGCTCCTTCGCCGAGATTGTCGACGGCAAGGCCGATGACCTGCCCGAGCAGGCATTCCGCTATGCTTCCACGATTGAGGACGTGCGCGAGCGCGCCCGCAAGATGGGGGAGAAGTAGGTTATGCGTATCCGCATCGTGTGCCCCGTGAGCTGCGCCTATGAGGGCGACGCTGCGTTTGTGTCGATTCCGTCCACGGATGGCGAGTTTGGAGTTCTGCCTGCTCACTCCAGCGAAATCTGCACGATCGACCGCGGTTACGTTCGCGTTTCCGATAAGGCCATGGGCACTGTCGACCACACGTTTGCCGTGGCCGGCGGCTATGCCCAGGTTGCGGACGATGTCGTGACCGTCCTCGCCGAGCGCGCTTGCGATTTGGCGACCGTCGACGCCGACAAGGTTAAAGCTGATATTCAAGGTTTTGAAGAGAAGCTGGGTAATTTGTCGGAGGATGATGCACGCCGCGCCTACCTCTATAATGAAATCGCATGGTGTAAGCTCAAGCTTGCCCAATAGTCAAACGATTTAGCGTTCGACCATTTGCGAACACATCATGCCCGGGATGGCCCAGCCATCCCGGGCATGCTTTTTGAAAGGGTAGACCTTGGATATTATCCGCGTTGAGGGTGGCCACGCCATCGGGGGTTCCGTGCCTGTTTCGGGCGCCAAGAACTCCGCGCTCAAACTTATGGCGGCAACGCTTCTGGCGCCGGGCAAGACGACGCTGCAGAACGTGCCCGATATTTCCGATGTCCACGTGATGGGCAAGGTGCTCAAGGGCATGGGCGCTACGATCGATGTTCTCGACGAGCACACGCTCGAGATCGATACCTCCCAGGTCGATTCCTGGGAGGCTCCCTATGAGCTCGTTGCCAAGATGCGCGCTTCCACTGCCGTGATGGGACCCCTGCTGGGCCGTTTTCATCGCGCCAAGATCGCCATGCCGGGCGGCTGCAACCTGGGTGCTCGCAAGATCGATATGCACATTCTTGGTCTTGAGGCCCTGGGCGTTGAGTTCGATACCGCCCACGGTTACATCAACGCTAATGCGCCCCAAGGTCTGCGCGGTACCACCGTCACGCTCGAGTTCGCCAGTGTCGGTGCGACCGAGAACCTCATTATGGCATCCGTGCGCGCGAAGGGTACCACGGTTATCGACAATGCCGCCCGCGAGCCCGAGATCGTCGATCTCGCCAACATGCTCAACGAGATGGGCGCTAAGATTGTCGGCGCCGGTACGCCTGTCGTGACCATCGAGGGCGTGGAAGAGCTGCATCCCGTTACCCATCGCGTAGTGGGCGACCGCATCGAGGCCGGCACCTTTATCGTCGCCGGTGCGTTGATGGCCGACGATCGCGGTGTCGATGTCACGGGCTTTTGCCCCATTCATTTGGGCATGGTGCTCAAGAAGATGGAGCTCATGGGTATCGACTGCGAGCGCGTCGAGGATGGCGTCCATGTAAACCGTGCCGAGCGTATCAAGCCGGTCGACATCCAGACGCTTCCGTTCCCCGGCTTTCCGACGGACATGCAGGCGCAGATTATGGTGCTCTCCGCCCTTGCCGATGGTAGCTCCGTTATCACCGAGAACATCTTCGAGAATCGCTTTATGTTTGCCTCTGAGCTGGTGCGCATGGGTGCCGACATTCGTATCGAGAGCCATCATGCCATGATTCATGGCGTCAAGGGCTTCTCAGGTGCACAGGTTACCTCGCCCGATCTGCGTGGCGGAGCGGCCCTCGTCGTAGCGGGCTTGATCGCCGACGGGACGACCGAGGTTTCGGCCATCCATCACATCAAGCGCGGCTACGAGCAGTTTGTCGAAAAGCTGCAGGCGCTTGGCGCGCATGTCGAGCATGCTACCGTCCCCGATCCCGTCATCTACTAATACAGGTTGCCTATGTTTAATAAAAAGCCCCTCGCGGATACCACCGCCCGAAGACCCTCAACTGGTGCGCAGGCCAAGATCTACAGTCGCGATAACGTGGCTCGCTATTCCGAGCGCGCTCGCCAACGTCGTCGTAGCCACACGATTCGTCACGTCGCGCTCATTGTCGTGCTTGGCGTGCTGCTGAGTGCCACTACCGCTGCCGGCCTGTGGTTTGCCACCATTATGGGCAAGCTCGGCGATTCTAATGTCATTACCGACAATCTGCGTCGGGTTCTGGTTGACACCGATGAGGCAAAGGATCCGTTCTACGTGCTGCTTCTTGGCACCGACGGCCGTCCGGGCGAGGATACGTACCGTGCCGACTCGATTATCCTGGCACGCATTGATCCCACGCAAAAGCAGGCGACGCTCATTTCCGTTCCGCGCGACACCAAGGTCGAGTACAAGGGCGAGACCATGAAGATCAACGCCTGCCATACCGTTGGCGGCGCCGAGGCCATGGTCGAGGCTGTCAACGAGCTGTGCGGTGTTCAGATTTCCCACTATGCCGAGGTCAGCTTCGACGGTATGCAGGCGCTGATTGATTCGGTTGGCGGTATCGACATTAACGCAACCGATGATGTTGACGACCCCGAGCACCTGGATATTAAGATTACCGCTGGCCAGCAGCATATGGACGGTGCCACCGCCCTTACCTATGCCCGCTGCCGCTACACCTATGCCGACGGCGATTACACGCGCATGCGCCACCAGCGTCAGGTGCTTGGCGCCCTTGCCAACCAGATTCTCAATAACTTCGATGCCACGAAGATCTTTGGCCTGGTTAATTCGCTGTCCGATATGCTCGTAACCGATATGAGCGTTCAGGATATCGTGGCTACGGTCAACGCCATGCGCGGTATGGATGTCGACGGTATCTACTCGGCCAACCTGCCCTCGTACGCCGACGACAGCACCATGATTGACGGTGTGAGCTACGTCTTTGTCTACGAGGACGAGCTCAAGGAAATGATGGAGCGCGTCGACGCTGGTAAGGATCCCAAGGGCCCCAATACCATGGGCCAGTCCGATGGCTCCAGCTCTACGATCGGCGACCTGAACAACAACACGTCCGACGATTACGCTAACGGCACCGCAACCTCATCGGTCAGCTCTGACGATTCCGATGACACAAGCGATTCGAGCGATTCGGGCTACTACGAAGAGCCCACCGGCGACGGCAACGGCTACTCCTACTAGTTCCGCCGTTCTACCGAACGGCGGACCGGTCGACGCTGCGCACCGCCCAAGGCGACAATTTGTCATTCAAAAGGCAGGGCATGACCAGAAGGTCAATGCCCTGCCTTTTTCATGCCAACTTGTCCGCCTTGGGCGGCGCTCGCTGACGTTGGCTCAACCTGCGATGCTGTGTAGTGGTAGTCGTTGGGGACGTTCTTAAACGACTAGTCAAGGGGGACACTCTTGCGGCATTTGGCACTTGGGGACGTTCCCTTTGTGCCGGCAGTTGGGGACACTCCTTGCGTCAAGAGGCTGGCGCGCGTCAACCTGTCCTCATTGCAGCAAAAAACGCCCCGCTCTCGGTTGAGGACGGGGCGATTCGTTTTTTAGGGTTGTGCAGCCAGGCTTATGCGAAGCGGGCGACGAGTTCCTGGAGGATGTCGGTCATCTTGACGAGCGAACTGACCGGGACGAACTCGTTGACGCCGTGGTAGCAATAGCCGCCGGTGGAAAGGTTGGGGCAGGGCAGACCGCGGAACGACAGCTGGGCGCCGTCGGTGCCGCCACGAATTGGCAGCACTTGGGGCTCAACGCCGCAGGCAAGGTAGGCTTCCTTGGCAACATCAATAAGCTCGGGATAGTCACGAACGATCTCGGCCATATTTCGATACTGCTGCTTAATCTCGACCGTCACGCGCTCCTCACCCAGACGCTGGTTGAGCATCGAGGCAGCGGCATCAACAAGGTCGAGTTTCTGCTGGAACTTGGCGGCGTCATGGTCGCGGACGATATAGCGCGCTGTGGCGTGATCGACGGTCGCAGATACACCCTCAAGGTGATAAAAGCCCTCGTAGCCTTCCGTATACTCCGGGCGCTGCACGTAGGGGAGCAACGCGTTGAAGTCACAGAACAGA